>DASZLW010000001.1:0-9139 GCA_035552175.1 Gaiellaceae bacterium
CGCGCAGATCAACGCGCTCCTCAGCGGCCAGGTCGACGCGATCGACTCGGTCCCGCTCAACGAGACCTCGGCGATCAGCTCGCGGTCGAACCTCAAGCTGCTCGAGGCGAACGGCGGCTACTTCCAGCCGATCGTCATGCGTGTCGACCAGAAGCCGTTCACCGACAACCGCGTCCGTGAGGCGTTCCGGCTCATGGTCGACCGTCCCGGGATGATCCAGCAGGCCTACAACGGCAGCGCCTCGATCGGGAACGACATGCCGTCCCACGGCGACCCCTCGTACCCGAGCGGGATGCCTCAGCGCCACCAGGACATCGAGAAGGCGAAGTCGCTCCTGAAGGCGGCGGGCCACTCGAACCTGACCCTGACGATGACGACCGCGAACGAGGACTACGGTCTCGTTCCAGGCGCCGAGGTCTTCGCGCAGAACGCGAAGCAGGCGGGCGTGACGATCAACATCAACGTGCTCCAGCCGTCCGTGTGGGATCCGAAGTTCTCCCAGTGGCCGTTCACCCAGGGCTACTGGGGCAACAAGCCGTTCGGGATCATGTTCTCCCTCCTGTACGCCCCGGGCGGCATCTTCAACGAGACGCACTTCAACGACGCCCAGGCGAACAAGATCTTCACCGAGGCGCTCAAGGACGTGAACACGTCGAGCCGCAACGAGAAGCTGCAGGCGATCGAGAAGATCCTGTACGAGCGCGGCGGCCACATCATCCACTCGTTCCGGAAGACGGTCGACGCCTACAGCTCGAAGTACACGGGCTTCAGCCCGGACCTCTCGACGGGCTGGAGTCTCGGGCAGTACCGTTACAAGGAGGTCTCGCTCGCGTAGAGCCCCCGAGGAACCACTCGCACCGATGCAGCAGATTCGAGTGAACGAACGATGGTAACCCTGGTCGCCCGCCGGCTGGCAGTCGGCGTGGTCATCGTCTGGCTGGCTTCGGTGCTCGTCTTCCTCGCGACCCAGCTTCTCCCGGGCGATGCCGCCCGGGAGCTGCTGGGCCGCCAGTCGACACCGCAGGCACTCGCCCAGCTGCGGAAGCAGCTCCATCTCACCGAGCCGGCGCTCACCCAGTACTGGCACTGGTTGAGCGACATGGCGACGCTCCACTGGGGGAACTCGCTCACGTCGGAGAGCTCGGTCTCCTCGATCATCTCGCGGGGGATCGAGAACACGGGGCTCGTGATGCTCCTCGTGACGCTCATCGCGACGCCGCTCGCGATCGTCTTCGGCTCGATCAGCGCGCTCAGGAGCGAGGGGATCATCGACCACGTGATCTCGGTGATCGTCCTCGTCCTCGTGGCGCTCCCGGCGTTCGTGATCGCCGTGACGCTGATCTTCCTGCTCGCGACGACCGTGTTCCACTGGCTCCCGGCGGCCTCGATCGCCGATCCTTCGCGGTCGATCTTCTCGCAGCTGAACATCCTCGTCCTACCGGTGGCGACGCTCACCCTGGCCGTCGTCTCCTACCCGCTGCGCATGGTCCGCGCCAGCATGATCGAGGTCATGCAGAGCGACTACGTCCTCCTGGCGCAGCTTCACGGGCTCTCGCGCCGCCGGGTCGTCTTCCGCCACGCGCTTCCGAACGCGATCGCGACGACGATCCAGGCGACCGCGCTGAATCTCGTCTTCCTCGCCGGCGGCGTCGTCGTCGTGGAGAGCGTGTTCTCCTATCCCGGGCTCGGCTACGCGCTCGTCCAGGCCGTCGACGAGCGCGACATCCCGGTGATCCAGACGGCCGTCGTTCTCCTCGCCGCCTTCTACGTCGTCGTCAACATCGTCGCCGACATCGGTGTGATCCTCGTCACGCCGCGGTTGCGCGTCGGTGCCCGCGACGGCTCCCGGCGGGCGAAGGTCGTCCCGACGGCAGAGGTGCTCGCGATGACGGAGCCGCTGCCGTGATCGGCCGCTCGCGCAGGCAGGAGCCGGTGCTCGAAGGCGCGGCGAAGCTTCACGGGCCGGTGCGCGAGGCGCTCGGCTCGATGCGGACGCGTGCCGGGCTCGTCCTGTGCGGAATCATCCTCGGCATCGCCGTGATCGGGCCGTACCTCGCGCCGCACGGCACCACGGACTTCGTCGGCGCACCGCTCGCCGCGCCGTCCTCGAATGCCCTCCTCGGCACCGACGGCGTCGGCCACGACGTTCTCAGCCGGTTCCTCGCGGGAGGCCGGAACGTGCTGCTCCTGTCGGTGCTCGCGACCCTGATCACGATCATCGGGGGGACCGCGGTGGCGCTCCTCGCGGGGTACAGCCGCCGCGCGGGCGACGAGGTGCTGATGCGCGCGATGGACCTCCTGCTCGCCTTCCCACCGATCGTGCTCGCGCTGATGTGCGTCTCGGTCGTCGGCCCCGCGGCGTGGCTCATCGTCCTCGTCGTCGGCGTCTCGCAGCTCCCGCAGACGGCCCGTGTCGTCCGTGCGTCCGTCGTGCAGGTGCGCGACCTCGACTTCGTCAAGTACTCGGAGGCCGTCGGGCTCCCGAAGCGACGCATCCTGCGGGAGCAGATGCTCCCGAACGTGACCGCTCCGCTGATGGTCGAGATCGGTATCCGCTTGACGTTCGCGATCGGATTGATCGCGAGCCTCGACTACCTCGGCCTCGGCGTCCAGGTGCCGCATCCCGACTGGGGCCTCGACATCCAGCAGAACCAGGGGACGCTCACCGTTGCCTACTGGCCCGTGCTCATCCCGGTGCTCGCGATCGCCGTGCTCACGATCGGGACGAACCTCGTCACCGACGGGATCGCCCGGTCCGTCGGCGGCATCGATCGGAAGGTCGACGCGTGAGCGAGCCCGTCGTCTCCGTTCGCGACCTACGAGTGATCGTGCCGGGATCGCACACGATCGTCGACGGGGTCGAGTTCGACCTCCGCCCGGGCGAGGTGCTCGGGCTCGTCGGCGAGTCCGGCTCGGGAAAGACGACGGTCGCGCTCTCGCTGCTCGGCTACGCGCGAAAGGGCATGGAGCTCCACGGGTCCGCGGTCGTCGACGGCACCGACATGGTCTCCGCGTCGACGGCGGTGCGCCAGGACGCCCGCGGGCGCGTCGTCTCGTACGTGCCCCAGGATCCGAGCGCCTCGCTGAACCCCGCGATGCGGCTCGGCTCCCAGCTCCGCGACCGCCTCCGCGCCCACGACCGCGCCGGCCTCGATCCTCGCAAGCGGATCGCCGACGTGCTCGAGCGGATGCATCTGCCGAGCACGCACGAGTTCCTGCGCCGCTATCCGCATCAGCTCTCGGGTGGGCAGGTGCAGCGCGTCTGCATCGCGCTCGCCGTGCTCTGCCGGCCGAAGGTGATCGTCCTCGACGAGCCGACCACCGGCCTCGACGTGATGACGCAGGCACGCGTGCTCGAGCTCGTGAGCGGCGTGATCGCCGACGAGGGGACGGCCGCCGTCTACGTCACCCACGACCTTGCCGTCGTCGCCGGCCTCGCCGATCGGATCGCGGTGATGTACTCGGGGCTCTTCATGGAGGAGGGCGCCGCCGAGATGCTGCTGCGCGAGCCGCTCCATCCCTACACGAGCCGCCTCGTGCAGTCGACTCCGAGCCTCCATTCCCGCACCGCCCTCGTCGGGATCACGGGCTCTCCCCTCAACCCGAAGGACCGCGTCGATGCCTGCCCGTTCGCGCCGCGCTGCGACCACGCCGCCGGGGTGTGCATCGAGCGCCTCCCGGTTCTCTCCACCTCCGGCGACGGCCGTCGTGTCCGCTGCGCGAGAACGGCGGAGATCTCGGAGGGCGTGGCCGCGGTGAACGGCACGGGTGCGAGAGGGTTGTGGAGCGCGCACGCGCGCCCGGACGACTCCGCGCTCCTCGACATCCGGGCGCTCCGAGCGTTCTACGGCTCGAACGAGGTGCTGCACGGCGTCGAGTTCACGGTCAGGGAAGGCGAGTGCCTCGCGCTGGTCGGGGAATCCGGCAGCGGCAAGACCACGCTCGGCCGCTGCATCAGCGGGCTGCACGTCGGCGGCGCGACGGGAGAGATGATCTTCGAGGGAGCGCCGATCCCGCTCCACCCCGGGCAGCGGAGCGGCGATGTTCGCCGCGCGATCCAGTACGTGTTCCAGAGCCCGTACGCCTCCCTCAACCCACGCCACCGGATCGGCCGATCGATCGCGATGCCGCTCGAGGTCTTCGGGCTCGAGGAGAACCGCCGCCGCGAGCGGGTGCGCGAGCTTCTCGGCCGCGTGAGCCTCGATCCCTCCTACGAGGCGCGCTACCCGTCGCAGCTCTCCGGCGGCGAGCGCCAGCGGGTGGCGATCGCGCGCGCTCTCGCGGCCGAGCCGCGGCTGCTCGTCTGCGACGAGGTCACCTCGGCCCTCGACGTGTCGACGCAAGCCTCGATTCTCGAGCTGCTCGGCGAGCTCCGCAGCGAGATGAACCTGACGATCCTCTTCATCACCCACCATCTGCCGCTCGTGCGTGCGGTCGCCGACCGGGCGCTGATCATGCGCGACGGGGCGGTGGTCGAGGAGGGCTCGGCGGCAACGCTGCTCGACAACCCACAGGACGGGTATACGCGCGAGCTCATCAGCTCGACACCCGTGCTGGGTTGACGGCTCGTGGGCTGACGGTGCCGAACGTGACCATGCCCGGCCGGGTCCGTGTCGAGCTGGCCCGAGCGTCGGGCTGAGCCTTGTCGAACCATGCGAGAGGGCTGGTGATGGTGGGGATCGGGGTGCTCGCGATCAGCCCGGACGCGCTGATCGTGCGGCTCGTCAAGCTGGACTCGCCGGCGATCGCGTTCTGGCGCGCGCTGCTGATGTCCATGGGGTTCCTCGGGACAGCGCTCTTCCTCTACCGCGGCGGGACGGTCTCGCGTTTCCGGTCGATGGGACGGCTCGGCCTGATGGTCACCGGGTTCAGCGCGATGAGCAGCGTCCTCTTCGTCGTCGCGGTGACCCACACCGCGGTGTCGAACACGCTCGTGATCCTTGCCGCCTCCCCCGTGTTCGCGGCATTGCTCAGCGCGGCGTTCCTGGGCGACCACGTGCGGCGGGAGACGTGGATCGCCTCGTTCCTGATCCTGATAGGCGTTGCCGCGATCGTGGGCGGGAGTCTCGGCGGCTCCGGCCTCGTAGGCGACCTTGCGGCACTTGCGGGTTCGCTGAGCACGGCGGGGATGCTCGTGACGCTCCGCCGCCACCCCGGCGCGGACCCGATCCCCGGGCTGGCGCTCGGCGGCCTTGCCGGTGCCGCGATCGTCTCACCTGCCGTCGGCCGCATCGAGCCGACGAGGCACGATCTCCTGCTCCTGATGCTGCTCGGCCTCGTGCTGCTCCCGATCGCGATCGGGTTGATCACGCGAGGGCCGAAGTACCTGACTGCGCCGGAGGTCGGGCTGATGATGCTGCTCGAGACGCTGCTCGGCCCCCTCTGGGTGTGGATCGGGATCGGCGAGCGCCCCGGGCGCGACTCGCTCCTCAGCGGCCTGCTGATCGTCTCGGTCCTCGCCGTCCACTCGACGCTCTCGCTCCGGACGGAGATTCGGGCCGAACGCCCGGTCGCGGAGGCTCGCGCGTGAGCCCGGTCAGGCACACGGCGCTCTTCGTGTGGGCGGAGGGCACGACGGAGGAGCAGAAGGTGCGGGCGAAGGAGGGCGTCGCCTACTGCGCCTTCGGCAGCGACGTCTCGTCCTTCGACTTCGGGGAGGACGTCGGCCTCGCGCCGTCCCGCCACGGCTTCGCGCTGCAGCACGACCATGCCGACCGGGCCAACTGGGACGCCTACAACGAGAACGAGGCGCACGCGCGGGCGGGCGCGTTCCTCAAGTCGGTCACCCGGCCCGAGCTCGCGGCGCGCGTCGACTGGATCTACGACGGGCCCGTCTCGGCGCGGGGAGCCGTCCGCCATCTCGCCCTCTACCGCTGGAACGAGGCGGCCGGCGTGCGCGAGCGGTCCGACGCGCTCGCGGCGGTGCGCGCGCTCCAGGAGAGCTGTCCGAGCGTCGCCGCGCTCGAGATCGGCGCCGATCTCGGCTGGTATCCCCCGAACTACGACTGGGTCGTCGAGGCGCACTTCGCCGACCTCGCCGGGGTGGCCGAGTTCAACGAGCATCCGGCGCGGCTCGAAGCCGAGCAGCTCGCCGCCGCCGCCACGCAGGCCGACCTCACGGCCCGCGTCCAGTTCCGGATGCTCGCCGGGTAGCTAACCGAAGATCGTGGCGGTCGTGCCCCCGAGGATCGCTGCACGCTCGGCGTCCGCGAGGACGGGTGTGTTCTCGATCCGCCGGACCGGGTCGTCGACGTCCATCGGCGCGGGCCAGTCGGTGCCGAAGACCATCCTGTCGGCGCCGACCATGTCGACGAGGAACCGCAGGTGCGTGTCCTTGAAGACGACGGTGTCGTAGTAGAAGCGGTTCGCGTACGAGCTCGGCGGCCCGAGGGTGCGGCCGCGCGAGTCCTCGAACTTCTCCCAGCCCTTGTCCATGCGGTCGAGCGCGTAGGGGATGTAGCCGCCCGCGTGCGCGAAGCAGAACTTGATGTTCGGGAAGTCGTCGACGACGCCGCCGTAGACGAGCGCCCCGAAGGTGAGGGTGCGGTCGACGAGGTTGCCGACCGAGTTGAAGAGGAAGTAGCTCATCGTGCGGTACGCGACCGTCGTCGGGTGGAACTGGTGGAAGAGCACGAACGCGCCGAGCTCGTCGGCGGCGGCCCAGAGGTCGCGGAAGCTCTCGTGGTCGTAGGTCAACCCGTTGACGTGGTCGTTGACCATCATCCCCTTGAGCCCGAGCTCGCCCATCGCGCGCTCGAGCTCGGCGACGGCGAGCTTCGTGTCCTGCATCGGGAGCGTCCCGATGCCCATGAAGCGGTCGGGGTGGGCGCGGACGAGCTCGGCGAGCTCGTCGTTGCAGTCGCGCGCGATCGCCGCGGTGACGGAGGCCTCGCGCTCGTACTGGAAGAAGACGTCGGTCGACGAGACGAGCTGCATGTCGATCCCGAGCGCGTCCATCTCCTCGATGCGCCGGTCGGGGAGCCAGCGGTTCTTGAGGTTGGAGAGCTCGCCGTCGGCCGGGGACATCCCGTGCCAGAGGTCGCCCGCGAGCACCGCGCGCTGGAAGCATTGCGGCGTCAGGTGGCAGTGGACGTCGATGACAGGGGTCTTCGCAGCGCTCATAGCCCGCGCATGAGGTGGGAGATCCGGGCGGTCCATTCGTACTGCGTTGCCTGTATCACTGCGGCCATCGCCTCCTTGTAGTGGTCGCCGGCGAGGAGGGCCCGGGCGGCGGCCTCGTCGGTCACGTGCAGGTCGAGGATCCAGTCGTAGTCGGTCGAGAGCAGAGGCTCGTTGTGTCCGATCGTCGCCCGCTCCACGCCCGGGGCGCCGGCGAGGCTCTCTGCCGCGTCGATCGCGGCCTGCTTCTCGTCCTCGGTCGCGCCCGGCGTCCAGAGGAAGAGCGAGGTGTGGCGGACGAGTCCCGGCGCGATCGCCGGCGGCCCGTCGTAGCGGTAGTTGATCCGCGCCGTCAGGTCGCCGACGTTGATCGACGCGTTGTAGGCGCCGACCCCGGCGTGGGTGTCGTCGTGGTTGTAGGCGTCGAAGCCTTCGTCGTCGTCGAAGTCGAGGTGCAGGGCGACGTCGTGGTCGCTTGCAGGCCCCTCGTGCTGGGCGCGCCAGACCGGCGTGCGCTTCCAGGGTTTCACCGCCCATCGTGGGGCAGAGCCGTCGAAGAGGTCGGAGCCGAAGTCGAGCGCGCGCACGCTCCGGCATTCGAATCGGAGGTAGGCGAGCCCCTTGAGCATCGTCAGGTGCTGCTCCGCGCCCGTCGTGTCGCGGTGAAGGAAGAGCGCGGTGTGGCGGAGCACGGTACGCCGACCCTACCCACGGCCATCGCCGGATGGGGTGCCCGCCCATGAGCGTGCGTGATCGCCCGTTGCCGTGGCTTGCTGGAGGCGGGAAGGGCGACCGGCGTTCGATATGTTGGCACCGATGCCCCGGGGCGAACGTCTGCGCGACAAGGTCGCGTTCGTCACGGGAGGGAACACAGGGATCGGCGCGGCGATCGTCCGCCGGCTCTCCGAGGAGGGAGCGTCGGTGGCGATCGCGTATCGCGAGGAAGCCGAAGGTGCCGAGTCGCTCGTCCGCGAGCTTGCGGAGTCGGGCGGGTCCTGCGTCGCCGTCGAGTGCGACGTGACCGGCGCTGCGTCGGTTGCCGCCGCGCTCGAGCAGGCTACCGCCGCTCTCGGCCCGGTGGCGGTGCTCGTGAACAACGCCGCGATCCTCAGGCGCACCCCGTTCCTCGAGATCGGCGAGGCCGAGTGGGACGAGGTCGTTCGCGTGGCGCTCTACGGCGCCTACCACTGCTCGCGTGCGGTGCTGCCGGGGATGATCGAGTCGGGATCGGGCTCGATCGTCAGCATCGGCTCGGAGCTCACCTCGATCGGCGGCGAGCTGCAGTCGCACTACGTGGCCGCGAAGTCGGGCGTGGTGGGGCTGACGCGCGCGATCGCCTACGAGCTCGGCCCGAGGGGCGTGCGCGCGAATGTCGTCGCGCCCGGCCCGACCGAGACGCGGATGCTCTCGACCGAGCTTCCGGCGAGCTTCGTCGACTCGATCCCGCTGCGCAGGCTCGGCGTGCCGGCGGACATCGCGGGCGCCGTCGCGTTTCTCGCAAGCGACGACGCGTCGTGGGTGACGGGGCAGGTCATCGGCGTGAACGGCGGACTGGCGATGGTGTCATGCTGAGGCGCAGCGTCCTCTACCTCTATCGCGACCTGGCGACGAGCGACGAGCGCGCTCGGCTCCTTCGCGCCCTCTCCTTCATCGGGCTCGAGTGCCCGACGGTGAGCGCCGGCGATTACGGCGACGACGTCGCGGGCGGATCGACGCGGCTCGCCGAGGTGCCGCCGTGGAAGCGCACGCCGCGATTCCACGCACGCGAGGAGGGGCCGCCGAGCAACTACGACGTCGCCCTGCATCTCGATTTCGCTGACGAGGCCGCGCTCGCGGCCTTCGAGGGCCACCCGGCCCGGCAGCGGGTCGAAGCGTTCGCCGACGGCGTCACGGTCGGGGATCTCACCGCTCGGGTCGACTGGCGGTACGAGGGCGACCCGCCGAACCGACGCGGCGGGTACCGGCACTCGGCGATGTTCGTGTGGCGCGACGATGCGGACGATGCCTCGCGCTCGGCCGC
>DASZLW010000002.1:0-6150 GCA_035552175.1 Gaiellaceae bacterium
AGATCGCCGAGGAAACGGGCGCGACCGGCAGGCTCGTCGCCAAGCTCGGCGATGCGCGGTACTGGTTCTCGTGGGACGGCGAGCGCGTGTTCAAGGTGGTCTCGTTCTTCCTCGTGCGATACGTCGGCGGGCGCCTCGGCGAGATCCCGGAGGAGTTCCGCCACGAGGTCGCCGACGTGCGGTGGCTGCCGCTCGCGGAGGCCCCGGAGCTCCTCGCCTATCCCGGCGAGCGCGACATGGCGGCGAAGGCGATCGCCCTGCTCGAAGGGAAGGAGGACGTATGATCGACCCTCCGTGCCCTCGTTCGCCCTCAACTTCTACTCACCGGTCGTCGAGGCGCAGCTCCGGTCGCACCGCAAGACCGCGACGATCCGGCTCGGCGACAAATCCCGCAAGTACCAGAAGGGGATGATCGTCTCGGTGCTCTGCGGCGCGCGCTTCGGCCCGCGCCAGCACGTCTTCGACGCAGTGATCGACAAGGTCGAGGTGAAACGCCTCTCGGAGCTCTCCCCGCGCGAGATCGAGCACGACAATCCCGAGGCGCGGCGCACCGACGAGATGGCCCATTTCCTGAGCCAGCTCTACAACCGCGAGATCACCGAGGACGACACCGTCACCGTGATCCGGTTCTCCGCGATCAAGCCGTCCTGACACCCACGGCGCCCCGCTCGCAGACGCGGGTCACTTGCCGGGCTTGCGGATCGGGACGCCGAAGAGCTCCGGCTCCCGCAGGCGGCCGCCGCACTCCTCGCAGTCGACCGCGAACGTCGAGGAGAACGGCGCCGAACATGCCGGGCAGCGGTGGATCATCTCGCCGCCGCACGAAGGGCACTGGGCCGGGATCTGCGACTCGAACTCCTCGAACCAGCGCCGGGCGCCACCGCAGCGGAGGCAGAGGGCCGTCCAGTCGCCGAGCACCTTGCGTCGCTCCTCGCGGAGCCAGTCGGAGGCCTTTCCCATCCTCCGCAGGCTAACGCGGGGCGCGACGCGACGCGATGGCGTTAGAGTGGGCGCGGGATGTCGATCGCGCGCGTTGCGGAGCCGAGCGGCTCGCTTCAGGAGGCGAAGGAGTGGGGTCTCGATCGCGAGGACCTCCTCGGCATCTACCGGAACCTCCTGCTGACGCGCGGCGTCGAGGAGCGCGGGCACATCCTCTACCGCCAGGGGAAGATCCCTGGCTCGTTCTACACGGGCCGCGGGAACGAGGCCTCGGCGGTCGCGATCGCGACCGCGATGGCGCGCGACGACGTCGGGACGCCGCTCCACCGCAACATGGGCGTCCACATCACGCGCGGTGTCGAGCCGTGGCGGATCCTCGCCAACTACATGGGCCGCGCGGACGGGCCCGCGAAGGGCAAGGACGGGAACGTCCACATGGCCGACCACCACCTCGGGCTGGTCGCGATGGTCTCGCACCTGCCCGCGATGATGCCGGTGGCCGTGGGCTGCGCACTCGCGTTCCGGATCCGGGAGGAGAAGCGCGTCGCCGTCACGTGGTTCGGCGAGGGGTCGGCGGCACGCGGCGACGCGCACGAGGCGATGAACTTCGCCGCCGTCCGGCAGCTCCCCGTGGTCTTCGTGTGCGACAACAACGGCTGGGCGTACTCGACCCCGACGCACCTCGAGTACGCGGTCGAGCACCTCGCCGATCGTGCCGCCGCATACGGCTTCGAGGGCGTGGTCGTCGACGGGACAGACGCGCTCGCCGTCTATCGCGAGGCGAAGCGCGCGATCGAGAAGGCGCGCCAGGGCGGCGGGCCGACGCTGATCGAAAGCGTCACGCTTCGCATGGAAGGGCACGCGGTGCACGACGATGCCTCCTACGTCCCGAAGGAGCTCTTCGAGGAGTGGGCCAAGCGCGACCCGCTCGAGCGGTACCGTCGCTGGCTCCTCGAGCACGTCGACCTCACCGGCGAGGAGGAGGACGAGATCGTCAACTACGTCAAGCGCCACCTGAACGAGGCGCTCGAACGCGCCGAGGCCTCGCCGGTCCCGGATCCCTCGACGCTCCTCGACGGCGTCTACGCCGAGCCCGAAGAGCTCGATCACCCGCACCACATGTAGATGGCCGAGAAGACCTACCTCCAGGCGATCAGCGACGGCCTCCGGTTGCAGATGCGCCACGACAAGAACGTCTTCCTGATCGGCGAGGACATCGGCATGTACGGCGGCGCGTTCAAGGTCACCCAGGGGTTCCAGGAGGAGTTCGGCTCGTGGCGCGTGATCGACGCGCCGCTCTCCGAGACGGCGATCGTGGGCGGCGCGACCGGCGCGGCGATGATGGGTCTGCGGCCGGTGGCGGAGATGCAGTTCTCCGACTTCATCTCGTGCGCGTGGGATCACCTGGTGACGATCGCGGCGAAGCAGCACTGGCGCGCGGGCACGCCCGTGCCGATCACGGTGCGGCTGCCCTCGGGCGGCGGCTTCTCCGGCGGCCCGTTTCACTCCCAGAATCCGGAGTCCTCGTTCGCGCACATCCCCGGGCTCAAGTGCGTGTGCCCGGCGACGCCCGAGGATGCCAAGGGGCTCATCATCGCGGCGATCGAGGATCCGAACCCCGTCCTCTTCTTCGAGCACAAGCACCTCTACCGGCGCGTCAAGGGCGAGGTGCCCGAGGAGCGCTATGCGACGCCCATCGGCCAGGCGCGCGTCCACCAGGAGGGCGACGACGTCACGGTCGTGACCTGGGGAGCCATGGTCTACACAGCGGAGGAGGCCGCGGCGCAGCTCGACGATCTCTCCGTCGAGATCGTCGATCTCCGCACTATTCTCCCGTGGGACAAGGCCGCGGTGCTCGCCTCGGTGCGGAAGACGTCGAAGGTGATCGTGCTCCACGAGGACACGCGCACGGCCGGCTTCGGGGCCGAGATCGCAGCGACGATCGCCGAAGAGGCCTTCGAGGATCTCGACGCGCCGCCGAGGCGGATCACCGCCCCCGACACGCCCGTTCCGTTCGCGCCGTCGCTCGAGGAGGCGTTCCTGCCGCAGGTCGCCGATGTCGTCGCCGGGCTGCGCGAGGTCGCGGCGTACTGATGGCGACCGGTACGGCCGTCGACGTGGTGATGCCCCAGATGGGCGTGTCCGTGTCGGAGGGAACAGTCACGAAGTGGCTCAAGAACGTCGGCGACACCGTCAACGCAGACGAGCCGCTGCTCGAGATCTCGACGGACAAGGTCGACACCGAGGTTCCGAGCCCCGGCTCCGGCGTGCTGCAGGAGATCCTCGTCCACGAGGGCGAGACCGTCGCCGTCGGAACGCTCGTCGGCCGGGTCGGCGGGGGAGCTTCCGAGCCCGAGCCCATCGCGGCGCCCGTCGCGGCCGTCGCGACGCCCGCGCTCGAGGACGAGGTCGAGGAGGACGAGGTCGAGGAGGAAGGGCCCGAGGACGACTACCTCGACGTCGAGCCGGCCACAGCCTCGCCGGCGCCGCCGGCTGCGCCCGTTCCGTCCGGGAACGGCGCCGGCGAGCGGCACGCGTTCGTCTCGCCCGTCGTCGCACGGATCGCCGCAGCGCACGGGATCGATCCCTCGAAGATGTCCGGTACCGGCCGAGACGGACGGGTGACGAAGAAGGACATCCTGGCGTTCGTCGAGTCCGGCGCCTCCGAGCCCGAGCCACCCGTCGCACCGCTCAGGCCGAGCCTGCCGCCGCCGCTTCCCGTCGAGGCGGCACCCGTCGAATCGCCGCCGGTGACGCCGGCGCCTCCGGCTTCCCCCCCGGCCTCACCGGTACCGGTCGCGGCGGCTCCCGTTGCGGCCGAACCGGGAGAGTCGGTCGCGCCGATGAGTGCGATGCGCCGTGGGATCGCCCAGCACATGCGCCACTCGCTCGACACCGCCGCGCACGTCACGAGCGCGATCGAGGTCGACATGTCGAAGATCGTCGCGCTCCGCGAGAAGCTGAAGGGCGAGTACCAGGCCTCCTACGGCGTCAACCCGACCTACCTCGCCTTCATCGGCCGTGCGACCGTCGACACGCTGCGGGACTGGCCGCTCGCGAACGGCGAGATCCGGGGCGAGTCGGTCGTGACCCGGAGCTACGTCAACCTGGGGGTGGCGGTCGCGCTCGACGGCGGCAAGGGCCTGATCGTCCCGGCTCTGAAGCACGCCGAGGGCCTGAATCTCCTCGGGATGGCGCGAGGGATCGCCGATCTCGCCGAGCGTGCCCGCACGAAGAAGCTGCTTCCCGACGACGTCCAGGGCGGCACGTTCACGATCACGAACCCGGGCAGCTTCGGCACGTTCATGGGCACTCCGATCATCAATCAGCCGCAGACCGCGATCCTCGGCACCTATGCGCTCGTGAAGCGGCCGTGGGTGATCACCGACGACGCCGGCAAGGACGCGATTGCGATCCGGCCGATGATGAACCTGACGCTGACCTACGACCACCGCCTCGTCGACGGGGCCTACGGCGCCCAGCTTCTCCACGATCTCGCCGCCCGCCTGGAGGGCTGGGGCGAGAGCGATTACTGATCGTCGGGGAGGAGTTCGCGAAGCGGAGCGGTTCCGCTCCAGCGCGAGCTGGACTCGATCGAGAGGTCGAGCTGATCGAGGATCCGCAGCACCGTGTGGTCGACGAGCTCGTCGATCGTGCCCGGGCGCGGGTAGAACGCCGGCATCGGCGGGAGGATCGTCGCGCCCGCGTCCGAGAGGGTGAGCATGTTGCGCAGGTGGATGCTGCTGAGCGGCGTCTCGCGCACCGCCAGCACGAGCCGGCGGCGCTCTTTCAGCATCACGTCCGCTGCCCGTGCGACGAGGTTGTGCGCGAAGCCGTTCGCGATCGCCGCCAGTGTCTTCGCGCTGCACGGCGCGATCACCATGCCGCGGGTGAGGAACGAGCCGCTCGAGATCGCCGCTGCCTGGTCGCTCTCGCCGTGGACGTGGTCGGCGAGGTCCTTGACGTCGGCGTAGCGGTAATCCGTCTCGGTCTCGATCGTGACGCGCGCCCAGCGAGTGACGATCAGGTGGGTTTCGACGGGGAGCTCCTGCAGGCGCTCGAGGAGCCGGATCCCGTAGATCGCGCCCGAGGCGCCCGTCATCGCGACGACGAGGCGTTGAGTGAGCTCGGCGCTCATGCGGTTCAGCGTAGCTACGGTGGATCGAGCTGATGCCCCGCGGCGCGTACCTCATGAACCTCGGAGTGACCGGCTACCACGAGGCGTGGGAGCTGCAGCGCTCGCTTGCGGCTGCAGTCTCGCGCGGTGCGATCCCGGACACGGTGCTGCTCCTCGAGCATCCGCCAACGGTGACGCTCGGCCGCCGGACGGATCCCGGCGAGGTGCACATCCCGGACGGGGTCGACGTCGACGTGGTCGAGACGGACCGCGGCGGCAAGTCGACCTTCCACGGGCCAGGCCAGCTCGTCTGCTACCCGATCCTCGACCTGAAGCGGCACGGGCGCGACGTGAAGCTCTACTGCCGGAACCTCGAGCAGGCGATCATCGACACGGTGGCGAGCTTCGGCGTCGAGGCGACGCGGATCGAGGGGCTCACAGGCGTCTGGCTCGAGCGGCCCCCGCGGAAGCTCGCCTCGATCGGCGTCCACATCTCGCGGTGGGTGACGACCCACGGATACGCCCTGAACGTGGATCTCGACCCCGCGCCGTTCACGGACTGGATCACGGCGTGCGGGCTCGAGGACGCGATGTTCAGCTCGCTCGCGCGCGAAACCGGCCGCCGGATCACCGTCGACGAGGTGCGGAAGCCGGCCGCCGCCGCGCTCGGCGAGGTGTTCGGGCTCATGCTCGACGAGTTGCCGGGCGACGAGCCGGGCCTCTGGGCCCAGCCGCTCCACGCGCAGCTCGCAACTCGCTGACCCCGCCAGCCGGTCGCCGCTGAAACGTGGCCTTTCTGGACCGAGCCGCGGGCGGCTCCGAGGGCCCAAAAACCCGTGTCTGACACCGGTTTTAAGCGCCCGAGCCCTGTAGGCAAGAGGGATTCCGGGACGTCTGCCCGAAGCGGTTTGCGTCGTCTGGCACTTCGTCCACACCTGTCCCCTTTAGACTGAAGACATGGAGACCTCGCTCCCCGTCGCCGAACGCCCACGCCGTCCCGAGTGGATGAAGGTTCGCGCGCCGAGCGCGGATACGCGGTATTACGACGTCGCGAAGCTGATTCACGGCGCAAGCCTCCACACGATCTGCGAGGA
>DASZLW010000003.1:0-2750 GCA_035552175.1 Gaiellaceae bacterium
GTCGTCGGCCTCCGCGGCCTCGGCGACTGCCGGGGCCGCGGGAGTCGACCTCTGGGACTCCGGCTGGCCGAGCGGCCGCTTCTACTGGACTGTCGTGCCGGTCTCCGCCGAGCTCGCCGTCGTGCCGTCGAAGTCCTCCACCGGCTCCGGCACAGGTTCTGGGAGCACCGGTTCGACCGGGAGCACCGGTTCGACGGGGAGCACCGGTTCGACGGGAAGCACCGGAACCACAGGGAGCACCGGAACGGGCAGCTCGGGAACCGGCAGCTCAGGAACCGGCAGCTCAGGAACCGGCAGCTCCGGAACCGCGGCCACCTCGGGAGGCAGCCTTTCCTACCACGACATGGCCGTACCGCAGGATTCGTGCCAGGCGGGGCACGGGATGAGCTTCGGGAAGGTGTCGCAGCCCGTGGTCACCTCCTCCGGGAAGCCGTTCCTCTCGGGCGTCGCTCCGACGGGACGCCAGGTGACCGCCGCGGGCCCCGGGTCCGCCGTGTTCGCGTCGCCGATCGCGGCGTGGCAGCCGGTCGTCGGGGCCACCAAGTACCAGATCGAGCTCTCGCGCACCCTCTATCCCTGGCGTCCGGCGAAGCACGTCGGGACGCCCGCGACCTCCGTCGTCCTGCCGATCACGCAGTTCGACACGGGAGTCTGGTTCTACCGCGTTCGCGGCGTCGACTCGTCGCTCCCGGCGGGGGCGAGGGCGATGGCGTGGTCGACCCCGGTACGGGTTCGCGTGACCGGGAACCGCATCGCCGTCATTCGCTAGCGCGGTAACGTGCGGGCCGTGGGCCCGGATCTCCGCTTCGCTCACCGGCTGGCCGACGCCGCCGAAGCGATCACCGTCGCCCGCTTCGGCGCGAGCGATTTGCGAGTGGAGACGAAGCCCGACCTGACGCCCGTGTCGGAGGCGGACCGTGACGCGGAGGAGGCGATCCGCGCGCTCGTCGCGAGCGAGCGGCCGGGCGAGGGGGTGCTCGGCGAGGAGTTCGGCGACGACGGCTCCGACACCAGGTGGATCGTCGATCCGATCGACGGGACGAAGAGCTACGTCCGCGGCATGCCAATCTGGGCGACGCTGCTCGCGCTCGAGCGCGAAGGACAGGTCGAGGCCGCGCTCGTCTCGGCCCCGGCGCTCGGCCGTCGCTGGTGGGCCGAGCGTGGCGGCGGCGCCTTCGCCGGCGACGGGCGCCGGCTGGCCGTCTCGCCGATCGCCCGGCTCGAGGACGCGGCGATCTCGACGACCTCCGCGCGAGACATGCCCCCCGGGTGGATCGAGCTGACGACCAGGGTCTGGACGACCCGCGGGCTCGGGGATTTCTGGCAGCACTGCCTCGTCGCGGAGGGCGCACTCGACCTGGCGACGGACGAGGAGCTCGAGCTCTGGGACTATGCGGCCATCCGGCTGCTCGTCGAAGAGGCCGGCGGTCGCTGCTCGACCTTCTCCGGCGAGCACGTCGCACCGGGGGAGTCGTTCCTCTCGTCGAACGGCGTCGTGCACGACGAGGCCGTCGGGCTCCTCGGTTAGCTTCGCGGACGACGCCGGCGATAGCTCGTCACAGCCGGCCGGCAGATGGCTCGCAGGAAGTGGCTCAGGCCGGCGCGATCGCGATGAAGAAGCTCTTGTGCGCGGTCGCCGTCGCGTAGAAGAACCACTGGCCGGGCTTGAGGTCGACGGTGACCGAGCGCGTGCCGACGAAGGGGGCCGTGGTCAGCGTCGTCGCCGGCTTCCGGGTCTGCTGCAGCAGGAAGCCGCTCTTCTTGCTGCGGTCGTCGAGAGCGAGCGTGTACCGCCCCGACGTGAGCGTCGTCACCGCCTGTCCCTTACGGCTCAGCGTGAGCTTGCCGGTCACGCCCACGACTGCGGCGAGGGACCCCCGAAACGGATCCGGCTTCGGCGCCGTCTTCCTGGGCGCCGTCTTCCCGGGCGTCGTCGCACTGGTCGTCGTCGTCTTCGCCTTCGTCGTCGTGTAGGTCGCGACCGGGACGGTCGGCGTCCCCGAGGCCAGCGTCGTGAACGAGAAACGAGCGACGGTCGGCTGGTTTCCATCCTGGGCCACGTAGGTCGAGCTCTTCTGGAAGTCGACGCTGTCGAAGAGCGCGTAGTTCGAGTCGCCCCCGTCGAGGTCCGTTTGCACGCTCACCCCGGGCCCGGTCAGCTGGAACTGGACCGAGCCCTTGCACGCGGTCATGTCGAAGATGCCCGAGAGATCGACGTCGCCGAAGTCGACCGGGGTCGTGACCTCGACCTGGTAGACGCCGGGAGGGATCGAGGTGACCGTCTTGCCGGCGTCGTCGACCATCGTCAGCGTGCAGTTCATCGTGTAGTTCACGTACAGCGTGGGATTGATCGTCTGCTTTCGGATGCCGGCACCGCCCGGGGCCGCGAGGACGAGGCCCGCGACGAGCAGCGCGGCGCTCGCGCCGACCGAGACGATCACGGTCCTGACGCGCCGCTCACGAGCTGCGGTCGAAGCTGCCATCGAAGCTGCCATCGAACCCCCACTGGCACTGGGCCTTTGAGTCGATCTCCCGGAGACTGCCGTCGAACGAAGAGAGGGCCCCGTGCGGGGCCCTCTCTTTGTAGCGCGTTCTTGCGTGAGCCGGGGACTAGACGATCCCGGCTGCCTTCAGTGCATCCTTGACCGTGGTCGGCCGCATCGGCGTCTGCCGGACGCGGGCGCCCGTGGCGTCGAAGAAGGCGTTTGCCATCGCCGAGCCGATAGCCGCCGTCGGCGGCTCGCCCGAGC
>DASZLW010000004.1:0-1700 GCA_035552175.1 Gaiellaceae bacterium
AGGTGCGCGAGCTCGGCGGCAAGGCGGAGGACAAGTCCCCGATCCCGCATGTCGGCTGGTTCACGCGCTGCACCGACACGGAGGGGAACGACTTCAGCCTGTTCCAGAGCGACGAGTCGACAACGGGGTGAACGGCGCAGCCACTGCGCTTGCGGTGCTCGCCGGGCTCGCCGGCTCGGTACAGGTGGCGGTGATGGGCCGCTTCGGCGACCGGATCGGCGTCGTGGAGGCGCTGGCGTTCGCGACTGCGGTCCAGCTCGCCCTCGCGGTGAGCGTGCTCCTCGTCGCGCGCCAGGGCGCCGGCGGGATCGCCGGAGCGCTCCGCGCGCCGCCGTGGATGTGGATGGGCGGACTGATGGGCCTGCTCGTCGTCTTCTCGATCACGTTCGCGCAGCCTCGCCTGGGCGCGACGACGACGATCGGGATCCTGATCGCGGGCCAGCTCGTGATGGGCGCCGTGATCGACCGCTTCGGCTGGTTCGGGGTCGAGCAGATCGGCCTTTCCTGGACTCGGCTCGCCGGGATCGCCCTACTCGGCGCCGGCGCAGCGCTCTCGCTCGCCAAGTGAGTCAGGGGGCACGGGTGTGGACGGCCCTCTGGGTCGTCTACATCATCTGGGGGTCGACGTACCTCTTCATCCAGATCGCGGGCGAGACGATCCCGCCCCTGCTCGCCGTCTCGACGCGGTTCATCTTCGCCGGCGCGATCATGGCGGCGGTCGTCGTCCGCCGCGGCGGCACGATGCGCGTGTCGCGGAAGGCCCTCGCCTCGTGCGCGCTGATCGGCTGCCTGCTTCCCGGAGCGAATGCCGTTCTCTTCTATGCGGAGCAGGACGTCCCGACCGGCCTTGCCTCGCTGCTCATCGCCTCGGTTCCGCTGTGGGTCGTCCTCCAGCGGCTCGCACTCCGCGAGCGGATCCCGTCGTTCGCGCTCGCAGGAGTCGGCGTCGGCTTCGCGGGCGTCGCGATCCTCGCGCGTCCGGAAGGCGGCGCGAAGACGATCGGGATCGTCCTCTGCGTGATCTCGGCGGTGATGTGGTCGCTCGGCTCGGTGGGCTCCGCACGGCTGACGATGCCGACGGATCCCTTCGCCGCGACCGCCTGGGAGATGCTGATCGGAGGGTTCGTGATGCTCCCCATCGGCATTGCGACAGCGGGATCGTTCACCCCGTCGGCCGCCTCGATCCTCTCGTGGGTCTACCTCGTCACGATCGGCTCTGTCGTCGGCTACACGGCCTACACCTGGCTGCTCGCGAGCGCGCCCCTCGGCCTCGTGTCGACCTACGCCTACGTCAACCCGGTCGTCGCGATCATCCTCGGGGTGCTGTTCCGCAACGAGACGATCTCGTGGCGGATCGGGGTCGGCGCTGCGATCGTCGTCTCGGGGGTGGCGCTCGTCGTGCGGAAGGAGCCACCCGCCGCGACGACGGTCGAGGAGGGCGTCCGCTGAGGCCGGCCATCAGGTGCGAAGTCCAACGATCTCGTCGAGCCTCACCGGCGCCCGTGCGAGCTCGTGCCCCGTGGCGTCCCGAAGGGCGGCCACGACTGCCGCGGTCGAGACGACGGTCGGCGGCTCGCCGACGCCCTTCACGCCGTAGGGCGCGTCGGGGTCCGGCTCCTCGATGATCACCGTGTCGATCACCGGCATGTCGAGCGTCGTCGGGATCAGGTAGTCGGTGAAGCTCGCGTTCGTGATCAGGC
>DASZLW010000005.1:0-4237 GCA_035552175.1 Gaiellaceae bacterium
CGATCCTCGTCGGTCTGCATGTGCAGCATCGAGCGGAACGGCACCGTGACGAGCGGCACGATCTCGTCCACGGGAGGATCGCGGAAGTCGCCGTGGCGCAGGTCGACCGCGTGGTTCCGGCCGACTTCGAGCCCGGCCAGGGCGGCGTACTCCCGTGCGATCTCGAGCATCCCCTCGGAGAGGTCGACGCCGATCACGCGGATCCCGTCGGCGGCGATCGGGACGGCGAGCCGACCGGTTCCCACTCCGAGCTCGACGACCGGGCCGCCCGAGCGGCGAGCCTGGTCGAGGTAGAAGGGCACGTCCTCGACAACGCTCACCGACCAGGGGTCGTAGAGCCGCGCGATCCTGTCGTAGGCGGACACCTCGCTATGCTGCCTGGCATGTCGGCACGGCTCAGGTCATTCGTCGCCAAGTGGCTCAGATTTATGCGGCCCCGGGCGGCATCCGGGGCAGCGGGCACGACCGCCGCCTGACCTCGCGTTCCCGCCCGGGGCTTCCCCTCGCCGCCGACGACACTGGAGAACGCATGACGCAGACCAACTGGGAGAGCTATCGCGCCGAGGCCGGGCAGGCGTTCGCCGCCGCGACCGATCTCGCGCAGATCGAGGACGCCCGGGTCCGTTACCTCGGCCGGAAGAGCCCACTGCTTGCCGCGATGCGCGAGATCCGCGACCGCGAGACCGGGCAGCTCCTGAACGGCGTGCGGGCAGCGCTCGAGGCCGCCGTCACCTCGAGGGAGCAGGCGCTCGCGGCCGAGGAGCTCGACCGCCGCCTGCGCGAGGAGGTGATCGACGTCACGCTCCCGGGCGAGCAGATCCCGCTCGGGCACCTTCACCCGATCACCCAGGTGCGGCGGGCGGTCGAGGATGCCTTCCTCGGCCTCGGCTACGAGGTGCGCGACGACCGTGAGGTCGAGACGGTCGAGTACAACTTCGACAAGCTCGCCTTCCTGCCCACGCATTCCGCGCGCTCGCCGCGCGACACGTTCTTCTTCGACGAGGACCATGTCCTCCGCACCGAGACGAGCCCGTCGCAGATCCACATCCTCGAGGAGAAGCCTCCGCCGATCTACATGGTCTCGATCGGCCGCGTCTACCGGCGCGATGCGATCACGGCGACGCGCTACCCGATCTTCCACCAGTTCGAGGGGCTCGCCGTCGACAAGGGGATCACGCTCGCCGACCTCAAGGGGACACTGCTGCACGTGATGCGGGCGCTCTACGGCCCCGACCGGCGCGTCCGCTTCCGCACCCATTTCTTCCCGTTCACCGAGCCCTCGATCGAGCCCGACGTCTCGTGCGGGATGTGCGACGGCGCCGGCTGCCGCACCTGCAAGTGGTCGGGCTGGATCGAGATGGGCGGCGCCGGCATGGTCGACCCGCGCGTGTTCGAGAACGTCGGCCTCGACCCCGACGAGTGGGGCGGATTCGCGTTCGGCTGCGGGCTCGAGCGGACGACTCAGCTCCGCCACAACATCGGCGACATCCGGGCCCTCTGGGAAGGCGACCTCCGCGTGCTGAGGCAATTTTGAGGAGGCGGCCCTGATGCGCGTCCCCGTCTCGTGGCTCCGTGACTACGTCCCGATCGAGATGCCGCTCGCCGAGCTCGCGACTCGGCTCTCCGTCGCCTCCGCCGAGGTGGAGGGGATCGATCGCCGCGGCGTCGCCGACGAGGACGGCAACCTCGGGCTCTTCAAGGTCGGCCGTGTCGTCGAGGCGGAGAAGCACCCGAACGCGGACAGGCTCCAGATCACGAAGGTCGACATCGGCGAGGATGAGCCCCGTTCGATCGTCTGCGGCGCGTGGAACTTCGGAGTCGGCGCCACCGTGGGCGTCGCCCTCCCGGGCGCCAGGCTGCCGCCGCGGCCGGACCTGCCGGACGGGCTGACGCTCGACCGCCGCGAGGTGCGCGGGCTCGTGTCCGACGGGATGATCCTGGCCGAGGACGAGATCGGCCTCGGCTCAGACCACGCGGGGATCATGCTGCTCGATCCGGCCGAGCCCGGAACGCCGCTCGGCGAGGTGCTGCCGCTCTCGGACGACGTGCTCGTGATCGAGGCGACGGGCAACCGCCCCGACCTGCAGTCCGTCTACGGTGTCGCGCGCGAGATCGCGACCCTCTACGACCTGACCCTCGCGCCGATGCCCGGCGCGCACGCAGCGGCCGGCGTCCCGGCGAAGCGGGTCGAGATCCGGATCGACGACGACGAGGGCTGCCCGCGCTACATCGGGAGGCTCTTCGACCAGGTGAAGGTCGCCCCGTCGCCGCAATGGCTGCGCGCCCGCCTGAACGCCGCCGGGCAGCGCCCGATCTCCAACGTCGTCGACATCACGAACTACGTGATGCTCGCGCTCGGCAGCCCGCTGCACGCGTTCGACTACACGACGCTCCGCGACGGCCGGATCGTCGTCCGCCGCGCCGCGGACGGCGAGAAGCTGACAACCCTCGACGGCACCGCGCGCACGCTCTTCGCCGACGACCTCGTGATCGCCGACTCGGAGCACGCGGTCGCGCTCGCCGGAATCATGGGTGGCGAGGCGACAGAGATCGCGGACGGCACCACCCGCGTCCTGCTCGAAGCTGCGAACTTCGATCCGTACAGGATCTTCCGCACCTCCGAGCGCCAGCGGCTGCGCTCCGAAGCATCCGGGCGCTGGGAGAAGGGTGTCGACCCGCTGCTCGCGGGCTCCGCCGCCGAGCTGGCGACGACGATGCTGCTCGAGCTCACCGGCGCATCCTGGACAGCCTCTGGGGATGTTCACGAGCGTCTGCCAGAAGCCGCGGCGGTCGGGTTCCGCCCCGAGACGGCGGATGCGCTGATCGGCGTCGCGACCCCGCCCGAGCGCCAGTACGCAATCCTCGCGAGCCTCGGCTTCGAGCAGGACGGCGGGAAGGTCGTCGTTCCGAGCTGGCGGGCCCGCGACGTGACGCGCGAGATCGACGTGATCGAGGAGATCGCGCGGTTCCGGCTCGAGGACGTCCCGTTCACGCTGCCGGCGAGACGCGAGATGAAGGGCCTCCTCACCCGCGAGCAACAGCTCAGGCGCCGGGTCGAGGATGCCCTCGTCGGGTTCGGGTTCTCCGAGATCTACACGCCGAGCCTGCGGCCGGACGGCGACACCCCGTGGAAGCTTCCGGAGCCGATCTCCGTCGAGCTCACGGCCCTGCGCACGTCACTGCTACCGAGCCTCGTCGAGGCGGCGCGGCGGAATCTCGATGCGGGCTCCCGCGAGATCGCGCTGTTCGAGATCGCCCGGATCTACCTCCCGGCGGGCGAGCTGCCGGCCGAGGCGCCCACGGTTGCGGGCATCGTCGAGGGAGGCTTCCTGCACGTGAAGGGCTACGTCGAGGCCCTCTACCGGGCTCTGAAGGCAGAGCCCGAGTTCGCCCGCTGGCGGCACCCGCTCCTCCATCCCGGCAAGGCGGCGATCACCGGCGCCGGCATCGTGGGCGAGCTCCATCCGCGCGAGCTCGAAGGCGAGTGGGGTGTGTTCGAGCTCGACCTGGCAAGCCTGTTCGCGGCGGCCGGGGGGCCGGTCAGCTACGAGGACGTGATCACCTATCCGGCCGTCCGGCAAGACATCGCAGTCGCGGTTCCGGAGGAGGTTCAGGTCGGCGAGCTCGTCGCCGCCGCGCGCGAGGCGGCGGGAGAGGAGCTCCGGGAGATCCGGGTCTTCGACGTCTATCGCGGCGACCAGGTCGGCCCCGGGCGAAAATCGGTTGCGTTCTCGGTTGCCTACCAGTCGGCCGAGCGGACGCTCACCGAGGAGGATGCGACCCGGCTCCGGGATGCGATCGTCGCCTCACTCGCCGAGCGCTACGGCGCCGAGCTCCGCGCCTGATCTCCGCGCTGCGAGCTTCTAAGGGTCCGGAGAGCAATAAGAAGCTCTCACACAATGACGCTTCGTTGATCGGGCGCGCTGGATGGTGCGAGGCAAGGACGCAGGGAGCGGGAATAGCTCGCCTGTTTCTGCGACCGAGGACGCAGCATCGCGCCGTCCGGCGTGTTCCGAGCGACTCAAGGCTTCATTGTGTGAGAGCTTCTAAGTGCCGGCTGGGGTGGTTGACCCGTGGATGCCACACGCCTCACCCGAGCGGTGTCAATAGCTGGCCCATTGCGAGCTCGGGGGTGGTGTCTGGCGCCGCGGAGCAGCTGCACCGGCCGCCCACTTGCTCTACGGGCCCTCACGATCGTCCGTGAATGGTCCATGTCAGTCCTCGATCTCCGCTTCGA
>DASZLW010000006.1:0-3027 GCA_035552175.1 Gaiellaceae bacterium
GGTCGTGATGCCGATCGGCTCCGGCGCGATGTTCACGAAGGTGTGGAAGGGCTTCGGGCAGTTCCGCCAACTCGGGCTCGTCACGGGCCCGGTGCCTCGGCTCTTCGGCGGGCAGGCGGAGGGTTGCGCGCCGGTGGCCAGGGCGTTCGCGGAGGAGCGGCGCGTCACACCCGTGCGGCCGGAGTCGGTCGTGTCGTCGATCGCGATCGGGAACCCGGCCGACGGAGATCTCAGCGTCGAGCTCGCCCGCACGTCGGGGGGCGGCGTCTTCTCGGTGCCCGAGGACGAGGTCGGGACGAACATCTCGATGCTCGCCGAGACGAGCGGGATCTTCGGTGAGGGTGCGACGGGCGTCGCGATCGGCGCGCTCCGCGAGGCGGTCGCGCGCGGCGAGCTCGGCGACGACGACCGCGTCGTCGTGCTCGTGACGGGGACCGGGTTGAAGACGCCGCAGCTCGCGCAGGCGACGGGCGCCGTCATCGAGATCGAGCCGGATGTCGACGCGGTCCTCGAGGAGCTCGGGGTCACCGCGTGAGGGCGCCCTCATGACGGATGCCCTGAGCGACGCGCGGGCGGAGATCGACAGGCTCGACCGCGAGCTGCTCGGCGTCGTCAACCGGCGGCTCGAGATCGTCCGAGGCCTCCACGAGCACAAGCTGGCGAACGATCTGCCGCTGCGGGATCCCGGCCGTGAGGAGTCGATGGTGGGTGAGCTCCAGGCGGCAAACGGCGGCCCGCTCTCGGCCGAAGGTGTCGCGGATCTCTTCCACCACGTCCTCGATCTGATTCGCCGGGAGATCCATGGCAGCGAGTAGGAGAATCGTCTGCCTCCCCGGCGACGGGATCGGGCCGGAGGTGATCGCCGAGGCGGTGCGCGTCCTCGAGGCGCTGCCGATCGAGCTCGAGATCTCCGACTGGGCATTCGGCGGCGCCGCGATCGACACGGTAGGCGACCCGCTTCCCTCCGAGACGCTCGAGGCCTGCCGCAAGGCCGACGCAGTGCTGCTCGGCGCGGTGGGCGGGCCGAAATGGGACGGCGGTTCGGTGCGTCCGGAGCAGGGGCTGATCGGGATCCGCAAGGAGCTCGACGTGTTCGCGAACCTACGGCCCACCGTCGGCGACGGGATCGACCTGCTGATCGTGCGTGAGCTGGTCGGCGGGCTCTACTACGGGGCACGCGGCGTGCGCGACGACGGGACGGTCTTCGACACCTGCGAGTACCACCCGGACCAGGTCGAGCGGATCGCCCGGCGGGCGTTCGAGCTCGCCCGCGGTCGTTCCGGGAGGCTTCTCTCGGTCGACAAGGCGAACGTGATGGACACCTCGCGGATGTGGCGCAGGGTCGTGTCGGCTCTCGCCGGCGACTACCCCGACGTCGAGCTGCGGCACGGGCTCGTCGACAGCGTCGCGATGCAGCTCGTCATGGATCCCTACTCCTTCGACACGCTCGTGATGGAGAACACGTTCGGCGACATCCTCTCGGACGTCGCAGCGGGGGTCACCGGAGGGCTCGGGCTCGCGTCGTCCGCGAGCCTCGGGGACAGGAATCCCGGGATCTTCGAGCCGGTGCACGGCTCGGCCCCCGACATCGCGGGAACGGGCGCCGCGAACCCCACGGCGATGTTGCGGTCGGTCGCGCTGATGCTCCATCACGGTCTCGGCGAGCCTGAGCTCGCGCGGTCCGTCGAGGCGGCGGTCGCATCGGCCATGGATTCGGCGCCGACGATGGATCTCGGCGGCTCGGCGACGACCTCCGAGTTCGGCTCGGCCGTGCTGGCGGCGCTCGCGGCAGAGGTGACCGCGTGAACGTCGTCGTCGGCTATCCGGGGCCTGCCGGCAGCCACAGCGGCGCCGCGACGGCCCTGCTCGCGCCTCCCGGCGCGGAGGCGGAACCGCTTTCGAGCTTCATGGCGGTGGTCGAGGCGACCGTCGACTCGCAGGTCTCCCTCGGTGTGCTGCCGATCGAGAACTCGCTGCACGGCCCCGTGGGCGAGACGCACGACCTGCTGTACGAGGCGCCGCTCTCGATCGTCTCCGAGGTGACGATGCCGATCGTCCACTGCGTGGCCGCGAAGGGCCCGATCGGGCTCGACGAGGTTCGCACGCTGCGCTCCTACCCGGTCGCGTTCGACCAGTGCCGCGATCTGATCCACTCCCTCGGGGTCAAGTGCATTCCCTCTGCGTCCACGTCGGATGCCGCGCGCGAGGTGGCCGAGTCGGAGGATCCGTTCGATGCGGCGCTCTCGAGCCGCGAGGCGGCAGACCATCACGGCCTGCACGTGCTCGCGGAGGACGTCGGCGACCGTCCGGCCGCCTTCACGCGCTTCGTGGGGATCGCCCCGTACACGCGCGTCGACCGGACGCCTCGCTCGCGCACCGCCCTTTCGTTCGTCACCGACCACCAGCCGGGCTCGCTCTACGAGGCGCTCGGGCCGTTCCACCGGCACGGGCTGAACCTCGTCCAGCTCGTCTCGCGGCCCATCCCGCGCTCGACCTTCCGCTACCGGTTCGACATGGTGCTCGACGGCCACCCGCTCGACGCCGAGGTGCAGGCCGCGCTCCTCGAGATGCGCGCGTGGACGCGAGAGGTGCGGATCTTCGGAAGCTACCCTGCTACCGGAGACCACTGATGCCGCGCACGCTGTTCGACAAGCTCTGGGATTCGCACGTCGTCGACGAACGGCCCGGCGAGCCGGCGTTGCTCTTCATCGACCTCCATCTCGTGCACGAGGTGACGAGCCCGCAGGCGTTCGAGTCTCTGCGGCTTGCCGGACGCCCGGTGCGGCGGCCCGACCTGACGATCGCGACGATGGATCACAATGTTCCGACCGAGCCGGGCCCGATCCGCGATCTCGTCGCAAAGGCCCAGCTCGACGCGCTCGCCGCCAACTGCGCCGAGTTCGGCGTGCCGCTCAATGCCACGGGCAGCGGGGCGGAAGGCATCGTCCACGTGATGAGCCCGGAGCTCGGGCTGACGCAGCCCGGGCTGACGATCGTGTGCGGCGACTCGCACACCTCGACGCACGG
>DASZLW010000007.1:0-16841 GCA_035552175.1 Gaiellaceae bacterium
GGGCCATTCCCGCGATGTTCGCGAGCATCCTCCCGATGAACGAGTCGACGAGCTCGAGCGCCGAGATGTCGATCAGCACGCCGCGCGCATGCTCCTTCACGATCCGCTCGGTCAGGTCGTCCTGGAGCCGGAGCGCGAGTCGGTCGTGCATGTCGACCTGGATCGTGAGCAGCAGGAAGTTCCCCATCTTGAGGATGGGGATGTGCTCCTCGACGTTCATGGCCTCGCGATTCGAACGATCTCGAGGTGCTCGCGCTCGAGCGCGAGCTTGATCGCGTCGGCCATCGTCGCCTTCGTCGTCACCTCGGAGAGCGTCAGCCCGAGGTGGACGATCGTCTGCGCGATCTGGGGTCTGATCCCGCTGATGATGCAGTCGGCGCCCATCAGCCGCGCCGCGGCGACCGTCTTCAGGAGGTGCTGCGCGACGAGCGTGTCCACGGTCGGGACGCCGGTGATGTCGATGATCGCCATGGTCGAGTTCGTATCGACGATCCCCTGGAGGAGGGTCTCCATCACGACCTGCGTCCGCTCGCTGTCGAGCGTCCCGATGAGCGGCACGGCGAGGACGCCCTCCCAGAGCTTGACCACGGGCGTCGAGAGCTCCATCAGCTCACGCTGCTGCCGCTCGATCACCGATTCGCGCGCACGCTGGTGCTCCTCGGTCGTCGCGAGGCCGAGACTGTCGAGGAGGGTCGTCGCCTCCCAGATCGCGCTGCCGAGCGCCGCCGAGTCGCCGGCGAGCTCGTCGCTCAGCCTGACGAAGAGAGGTTGCTTGAGCGAGAAGACGAACGTCGCGGTCTCGGACGGCGAGAAGCCCGCGACGGCGCGTGACCTCGAGAGCCGTGCGAGGTGCGACTCGAGCGCGCTCCAGGCCGGGCCGTTCGACTCGAGCCCTCCACCCGAGGCGAGGGCCTGGCGGAAGAGCCCGAGGAACTCCCGGGACTCGCTCTCGAGATCCTGGCTCGAGATCAGCGAGGACCGCCTCGCGCCCGTCGCTTCCTGCCGCTGCACCCAGTCGCGCAGGAGAGCGTCCTCGTTCCGCTCGATCACACCCAGAAGCTCGCTCACCGGGCTCATGCTCGTGCTCATGCAGTCCTCCTCGTGGTCATGTCATCGATTTCTCGGCCTCGCCCCGCATCGGGCCTGCCTCGCGCCTGTGACACCCGGGTAACTCTACGGGGCACTTGCTTCGAGGCGCGACACGGAAGAGCTGCGGCCGTCCTCGATGCGGAAGAAGTCCCACAGCCCGGCGATCTCGAGGACGCGGCGGATCGGGGGAGTGGGATAGAGGAGCACGAGCCTCGAGCGGGCGGACTCCAGGTCGGCTTTCGCGCGGCAGAGCACTCGAAGTGCCGTCGAGTCGAGAAACTCGAGGCCGCTGATGTCGAGGCGCACCTCGCGTGCGCCCGGGGAGACGGCCTCGATCGCCTCGGCGAGACGGGCTGCCTCCGAGAGGTCGCATTCGCCCCTGAGAACGAGCTGGGTGACGCCCGGCTCGGGTTCGTCGTGCTCGAGAACGAGGAGGGGTGGCTCCGGCACATTCATCCGCCGCTGACGGTACGCCGCGCAGTGCTGTCCGTTCAGTACGGTTTCGGTGAAGGTTCCTTAACGGTCGTCAGGCGCGAGGAGCTGGTACCCGACTCCGCGGATGTTGACGAGCCGCTCGGGGTGTGCGGGGTCTCGTTCGATCTTCCGCCGGATGTTGCGGACGTGGACGTCGACAGTACGCGTGTCGGCGACAAAATCGCTCTCCCACAGGTGACGGGTGATCTCCCTTCGCGAATGGACGTGCTCGGGCCGCGAGCCGAGCAGGGAGAGCAGCCGGAACTCGGTCGGCGTGAGCTGCACCGGGTGGCCGTCGACCTCGACGCGGTGGCGCGACGTGTCGATCGTCAGGCCCGCGACACGCAGGAACGCCGTCCCCCGTTGCTGCTCGAGCGCCTGCCGCCGTATCACCGCACGGATCCGGCTGACGAGCTCCCTCGTCGAGAACGGCTTCACGATGTAGTCGTCGGCGCCCATCTCGAGGCCGAGGACGCGCTCGACCTCGGTGTCCTTCGCGGTCAGCATGATGATCGGGACGGGGCTCTCGGCGCGGAGCGTCCGGCACACGTCGATTCCGGCGAGCTTCGGCAACGACCAGTCGAGCACCACGACGTCGT
The DNA here is from genome assembly GCA_035552175.1 of Gaiellaceae bacterium. GTDB lineage: Bacteria > Actinomycetota > Thermoleophilia > Gaiellales > Gaiellaceae > PALSA-600. Next base: position 2,163 of record DASZLW010000007.1, read on the forward strand.
AGGGTGGGCTCAGCCGGGCTGCGGCGAGGCCGAGCTCGCCGTCCGACTCGCAGTCGGTGTCGAACCCTTCGGCGGCGAGTGCCCGCGAGAGCGCATACCTCGTCGCCTCGTCATCCTCGACGATCAGGATCCTAGTCACGGAGAAGGAGGGATTCGAACCCTCGATGGAGGTTTATACCCCCATAACGCCTTAGCAGGGCGCCGCCTTCAGCCACTCGGCCACTTCTCCAGGGCTCAGGAATCGTAGCGGAGCCTCTCGCGGGCTCTCGTATGCCCGGCCCTGGCCGGGCTCAGCCGCCGGGGGCATCGAGGAACGCGACGAGATCTGCGATCTGCTTCGACGACAGGCTCTGGCCGAACGTCGTCGGCATCGTGTTCGCGAATCCCGGCGGCACGTAGGCGGGAGGCGGCGAGACGATCGCGCTCCCGGTGAAGTCGCCGAGCGGCTGGTTCGCCTTCTGCGCATACGTCGCGAGATTGTCGAGGTCGGGTCCGATCGTCCCCGTGCTCGCGGCGGGCTTGAAGGTGTGGCACGCGATGCAGCCGGACGAGGTGAAGAGGGCCTTGCCCGCGGTGGCGTCGCCTCCGGCGTACTTCGACGAGCTCTGGGACGTCGTCGACGTCGGCGTCGTCGCCGCCTCGGCTCCTTTCTTCTCCTTGCCGAAGACGAGCACCGCGCTCAGCATCGCGATGAAGAAGACGAATGCGAGCGGCAGGTACCAGCGGAGGCCTTTCTTCGTGGGGAAGTCGCCGTTGAAGCGAGGGAAGAAGAAGGACGAGAGGAGCGCGAACGCGATGAACAATCCGCCCATGGTCGCGAGGCCGATCTCGTGCCCGGTGGAGAGTGCGTAGAGCATTTGGCCCGGAAACTAGCGAAACGCGCTACGCGGATGCGGCAGTGGCGCCCTCGTCCACCTCGTCCACCGTCGCGGGCTCGGGCTCGGGCGGGACACGGCCGAGGTAGAGCACCTCGTACAGGATCGCGGCGAGCGCGCCGCCGGCGAGCGGGCCGACGATCCAGACCCAGAAGTTCGCCCAGTGGCCGCTCGCGAGCTCGGGGCCGAACGCACGCGCCGGATTCATCGCGGCCCCCGTGAAGCTCGCGCCCATCGTCACGTCGAGGACGATCGTGAGCCCGATCGCGAGCCCGGCGATCTTGTCGAATGCACCTCTCGGGTCGACGGCCGTCGCGAAGAACACGAGCACGAGGAAGAACGTGAGGATCGCCTCGATCACGACGCCCTTCCCGGAGTCGATCGCGGGATTGAGCGCCGGGGCGCCGAGGTGGAGCGCGTTCAGGGACGCCGGGAAGATCCACTTCAGGAGGAGCGCGGCGAAGAGCCCGCCCGCGAGTTGCGAGACCCAGTAGAAGGCCGCCATGGGGGCCGGGATCCGTTTTGTGACGAGGAATCCGAAGGTCACCGCCGGGTTGAAGTGACCGCCCGAGATGCCCGCGAAGGCAGTCACGAAGACGGCGATGACGAGGCCGTTCGCGAATGCCGCCGAGAGCGGGTCGTTGTCGACTGCCGCCCCGCCTCCGACGAAGACGAGCGCGAACGCGCCGATGAACTCGGCGACGCCCCGCCGCAGGTACTCGTCTCCCTCGCGCACGACGACAAGGATCGGGGCGGCGTCGGACGGCACGGGCGTTGCCTTCGTCGGCGCGGGGTACCGTTCCCGGGTGGGAGACTCGCTTCGCCAGGCTGCCTCCCAGACGTGGCCTCCGTTTCTCCTCGTCGCGGGCCTCCTGATGATCGGTGCGGTGGCCGACGCGGAGGGTCTCTTCGCCGCGCTCGGCGCCCGGGCCGAAGCTCTCCGCGGCGGGCCGCTGTCCCTGCTCGCGGCGATGCTCGGACTGGACGCGGTCGTCACGGCGATCCTCAACCTCGACACGGCCGTCGTCTTCGTGACGCCGATCGCGCTCCACGCGGCGCACCGCCGGGGCTGCGACGAGCGGCCGTTCCTCTACGGAGCGCTCCTGATGGCGAACGGCGCCTCGCTCCTTCTGCCGGGTTCGAACCTCACGAACTTGATCGTTCTCGCGCACACCCACACGGCGGGTGCCGGGTTCGCGCGGGCGATGATCCTTCCCTGGCTCACCGTCGTGCTGCTCACGATCGGGTTCGTCGCGGCCGTGTTCAGGCCCCGAGGGAGTGGTCGGGAGCGCGTGCCGCCGCCGCCGATCCGGCTCGGAGTCGGGCTCGTCGCGACCCTGGCCGCTGCGGCGCTGATCCTCGCGCTGCCGAACGCTGCGCTCCCGGTGTTCGCGCTTGGCCTCCTGGCCGCCGTGATTTCGCGGCTGCGTCCACGGATCGACGCGCCTGTGCTCGCCGGGCTCTTCGTGCTCGCGGTCTCGCTCGGGACGCTCGCGCGGCGATGGGATTGGCCTGCGGGGCTCGTGGGCCGGGCGGGGGCGGTGGGAGCCGCCGTGCTCGGGGCCGGCGCAGCGGTCGCCGTCAACAACCTGCCTGCAGCGGCGTTGCTCTCGGCGCGCCACCCGCCGCATCCTCTGCCGCTCCTGATCGGGCTCGACCTGGGGCCGAACCTCGCATTCACCGGGTCGCTCTCGGCGTTTCTCTGGTGGCGCACGGCCCGCTCGCTCGGCTCCTCGCCGTCGCTCGGGACGCTCTCGGCGCTCGGGGTGCTCCTCACGCCGCTGTCGATCGCCGCAGCACTCGCCGTCCTCGCACTCGTCGATCCCGGTGCCGTCTGATCGAGAGCGGTGGTGGACCCTCGACCTCTTGCGGCAACCGGGCTGCTTCCGACGACTAGCGTTCCGGCGATGAACAGGCTGTCCGGCGAGACCAGTCCGTACCTGCTCCAGCACGCGGAGAACCCGGTCGACTGGTACCCGTGGGGCGAGGAGGCGTTCGAGCGCGCCCGTTCCGAGGATAGGCCGATCTTCCTCTCGATCGGCTACTCGGCCTGCCACTGGTGCCACGTGATGGAGCACGAATCGTTCGCGATCCCCGCCACCGCGGAGCTGATGAACGAGAGCTTCGTCTGCGTGAAGGTCGACCGCGAGGAGCGCCCCGACGTCGACTCGGTCTACATGGACGCGGCGGTCGCTCTCACCCGCAGCGGGGGCTGGCCGCTCAACCTCTTCCTCACGCCGGAGGGGAAGCCGTTCTGGGCCGCGACCTACCTGCCGCCGGTTCCGCGCAGCGGGCTGCGGAGCTTCGGCGACATCCTGCAGACGGTCGCGCGCGCGTGGAAGGACAACCGCGAGGAGCTCGAGAAGAGCGGCGACTCGCTCACCGAGCACCTCCGGAAGGTCACGGCTCAGGAGCCGGTCGACGCGCCGGTCGAGGAGTCGCTCGTCAAGGACGCGATCGAGGCGCTCACCTACGGGTTCGACTGGCAGTGGGGCGGCTGGGGGACGGCGCCGAAGTTCCCGCCCGCCCCGGCTCTCGAGTTCCTCCTTCGCCGAGACGTGCCCCGGATGCCCGAGAAGACGCTGGACTCGATGGCGCTCGGCGGCATGTACGACCTCGTCGGCGGCGGCTTCCACCGCTATTCGGTCGACCAGCGCTGGCTCGTGCCGCACTTCGAGAAGATGCTCTACGACAACGCGCAGCTCGCCGTTGCGTACCTGCACGGGTGGCAGGTGACCGGCAAGGCGAGCTACCGCAGGATCGTCGAGCAGACAGTCGGCTACATGCTCCGGGAGCTCCTGCTCGAGGGCGGCGGGTTCGCGTCCGCCCAGGACGCAGATACCGCCGGGAAGGAAGGCCTCACGTTCACCTGGACGCGAAGCGAGGGAGACATCCCGGACGAGATGCTGAACATCTTCGAGGGCGGCCGGTTCATCATCCGCGGCGAGCTCGACGAGGCGAAGCGCGCCGAGCTCTTCGAGTTGCGCGAGAAGCGCGAGAAGCCGGCGCGGGACGACAAGGCGGTTGCCTCCTGGAACGGGTTGGCGCTCGCCGCGCTCTCCGAGTGCGGGCGTGTCCTCGACCGGCCCGACTGGGTCGAGGCGGCGAGGGCGCTCGGAGAGTTCCTGCTCGGGCCGCTCTCGTCGGCCGACGGCCGGCTCCACCGGACGTGGCGCGAGGGGGTCGCGAAGGGGAACGGGTACCTCGAGGACTACGCCGACGTCGCGAACGGACTGCTCGAGCTGCACGCGGCGAGCGGCGACCTGCGGTACCTGGAGGAGGCGAACCGGCTCGTGCGGCTCGCGGTCGGCCTGTTCTACGACGAGGAGCACGGCGGGTTCTTCCAGACGCCCGCCGACGGCGAGCAGCTCGTCGTGCGGCGGAAGGATTTCGACGACCACCCGGCGCCGTCGGGGAACTCGATGATGGCCTACGTGCTGCTGCGCCTCTCGCGGATCTACGGCGACGACGAGCTCGAGGCGAAGGCGGTCTCGGTGTTCAAGCTGATGCTCGGCGGCATGCAGAACGCGCCGAGCTCGTTCGCCTGGGGGCTCGTCGGCGTCGACTTGCATCTGTCGAAGCGGCGCGAGATCGCGATCGCGGGGCCTCCGACGAGCGAGGTCGCGAAGAAGGCGCTGCGCCGCTGGGATCCCAATGCGGTGATCGCCTTCGGGCCGGCGGACGGAATCCCGCTGCTTGCCGGGAAGGGCCTCGTCGACGGCAAGCCGGCCGTGTACGTGTGCGAGCGGTTCACCTGCCAGGCACCGGCGACAGATCCGCGCGACCTCTGGTTCTAGCTCCTTCCCCGGAGAAGGTGGACGTCGACCCACGTGTATCTCGGAGAGACCCGAGGTTCTCAGACCGGGGCGACGGTCGCGTCCGGGAGCGCGGCGATCAGCTCGTCGATCCCGGTCTCGAACACGGCATGCGGTGTGCCGGCGGCGCACCAGACCCGGTCGAAGCGGCGGAGCGACTCGTCGACGATCGTCGGTAGCTCCGTGTCGTGCCCGAGGGGAGGGATGCCGCCGATCGCGAAGCCGGTCGCCTCGCGCGCCTCCTCGGCGCTTGCCGGTCTGCCGTCGATCTCGGTGACGCGCCGGTCACCCGCACAGAGCACCATCGTCGGCTGCCCCTCGACGACGAAGACGAGCGACTTGACGATCTGCCCCACCTCGCAGCCGCAGGCACTCGCGGCCTCGGCGGCGGTGCGGGTCGAGCCCGGCAGCACCTGAGCCTCGACCTCGAGCCCCCGGGCGACGAGCCGTTCCTGAACCTTGAGCGCCGTGGGATGCATCGCAGCAGGTTAGTCGGCGAGCGAACCCGGGCTTCGACACCCGGGAAGGAGCCGGGGCCTTCGGTGCGAACTCTTCTTCGCGGTGAGTGGGAAGGGGGTCTTCGCGATTGGACTTGTCGCCGGCGTTCTCGTTTCTGCCGGGCCGGCCTTGGCGAGCCCGCAGCAGGCCGGGGTGCAGGTCGCACTCAGGGCCGCCGGGCTTTACCGCGGGCCGATCGACGGGGATGTCGGGCCGCTGACGCGCGCCGCCGTCGACGCCGCCCAGCAGAAGGCGAGCCTGCCCGTCACCGGGGCGATCACGACGCGCACGCGCGACTCGCTCGGGCCGCTCGGGAGGCCGCTCTTCGGGAAGCGGACGATCGCGCCCGGCTCCTTCGGCCTCGACGTCTCGGTGCTCCAGTTCCTGCTCGCCCGCGCCGGCTTCTACCACGGTGCGCTGGACGGCTACGCGGGGCCGAAGGTCGAGGAGGCACTCAAGACGTTCCAGACCCGGGTCGGCCTCAGCATCGACGGGATCGCCGGGCCGCAGACGCTCTCCCGGCTCGTCAGGCGGCTCCATGCCCACCATGCACCCACCCGCCAGACCTACACGGTCGCCCAGGGCGACTCGCTCACCGCCATCGCCGCACACTTCGAGGTGCCGCTCGGCACGCTCGCGACGCTCAACCACCTCGACCCGGCGAAGGTGCTGATCATCGGCACGCACCTCACGGTTCCCGTGCGAGCGGCGCGCGCCTCCCTCGTCCCGATGCAGAGCGAGGTGCCGTCGCTTCTCGACGACTGGGCAGCGAAGCTCGGCGTCTCGGAGCATCTCGTTCGCGCTCTCGCATGGATGGAGTCCGGGTACCAGCCGGATGTCGTCTCGTCGGTCGGGGCGCAGGGTGTGCTGCAGGTGATGCCGACGACGCGCGACTTCGTCGAGCAGGTGCTCGTCGGCCACCCGGTGCCCCAGACGCTCGACGGAGAGATCGAGGTCGGCGTCCTCTACCTGCGCCACCTGCTCGACCAGTTCCACGGCAACACCGGGCTCGCGCTCGGCGCCTGGTACGAGGGCGAGGCGGCTGTGCGTCAGTTCGGCCTCTACAAGGTGACGAAGCCGTTCGTCACCGACGTGCTCGCCCTGCAATCCCGGATGTGAGCCGTCGCGCCACTACCATGGCGCGATGTCGCTGCTCGACCGCCCCCTCGACGAACTGATGACCGAGGCTCGCGCTGTCCGCAAGGCGCGTTCGGGGATGCTCGTCACCTACAGCCCGAAGGTCTTCGTCCCGCTGACGAAGCTGTGCCGCGACGTCTGCCACTACTGCACCTTCGCGCGCCCGCCGCGGCGAGGCGAACGCGCCTACATGACGCTCGACGAGGTGCTCGAGGTCGCGAGGGCCGGCGAGCGCGCGGGCTGCCGCGAGGCGCTCTTCACCCTCGGAGACAAGCCCGAGATCCGCTACCGGGCGGCCCGTGACGAGCTTGCCGGGCTCGGCTTCGAGACGACGCTCGAGTACCTCGCGCACATCGCGGGAGCTGTGCTCGAGCAGACGACGCTCCTGCCGCATCTCAACCCTGGGGTGCTCACCGCGGCCGATTTCGCGCTGCTCCGCCCGGTTGCCGCCTCTATGGGGATGATGGTCGAGACGAGCTCCGACCGCCTCTCGTCACGCGGCGGCCCGCACTTCGGCTCGCCCGACAAGCTTCCCGCCGCGCGCTTCGAGACGCTCCGGCTCGCCGGCGAGGCCCGCGTTCCGTTCACGACCGGGATCCTGATCGGCATCGGCGAGACGCGGGCAGAGCGCGTCGAGGCGCTCGAGGCGATCGCCGCCGCCGGCCCGCACGTGCAGGAGGTGATCGTCCAGAACTTCCGCGCCAAGCCGGGCACGCGAATGGCCGATGCGGCCGAGCCGCCGCTCGAGGAGCTCCTCTGGACGATCGCCGCCGCGCGGCTGATCCTGCCGCCCGGGATCGCTCTCCAGGCGCCGCCGAACCTGACCGAGGACTTCGCCCGGCTGCTCGATGCCGGGATCGACGACTGGGGCGGCGTCTCCCCGGTCACGATCGACCACGTCAATCCTGAGGCTCCGTGGCCCGAGCTCGAGCTGCTCCGCACCGCGACCGAGGGCCGCGGGCTCGAGCTCGCTCCGCGGCTGACCGTGTACCCGGGGCACATCGGGCCCGAGTGGATCGACGCGGAGGTGCTGCCGCACGTGCTCCGGGCCGCCGACTCGCTCGGGCTCGCACGCGAGGACGGCTGGGCCGCGGGCGAGGATGGGGAGACCCCGTTCGTCGTCCGGCGCGACGCGCTCCCGCTCGACACGTCGGCGGAGCTCGGAGAGGACGAGATCGCCCGCCTCTTCCGGGCGCGCGGCGAGGAGCGCCAGCGTGTGTTCGCCGCCGCCGACCGCCTGCGCCGCGAGGTGAACGGCGACGAGGTCACCTACGTCGTGACGCGGAACGTCCAGTACACGAACGTCTGCTACTTCCGCTGCGGGTTCTGCGCCTTCTCGAAGGGGAAGCTCGCGGCGAACCTGCGCGGTGCGCCGTATCTCGTCCCGCACAGCGAGATCGTGCGGCGAGCCGTCGAGGCGTGGGATCGCGGCGCCACGGAGATCTGCCTGCAGGGCGGGATCCATCCGGCCTTCGACGGCGACTACTACGTCTCCGTCGTACGCGCGATCAAGGACGCCGTGCCCGACCTGCACGTCCACGCGTTCAGCGCGCTCGAGGTGTGGCAGGGCGCGGCGACACTCGGCGTCCCGCTCCGCGACTACCTGGCGCGGCTCCGCGACGAGGGTCTCGCGTCCCTGCCGGGGACCGCCGCCGAGGTCCTCGACGACGAGATCCGCGCGGTCATCTGCCCCGACAAGATCACGACCGCGCAGTGGCTCGAGGTGCACCGCACCGCGCACGAGGTCGGGCTCCGCTCGAACAACACGATCATGTTCGGCCACGTCGACGGACCGCGGAACTGGGCGCGACACCTCGTCGCCGTTCGCGAGCTACAGCAGCAGACCGGCGGCTTCACCGAGTTCGTGCCGCTGCCGTTCGTCCACATGGAGGCGCCGATCTACCTGAAGGGCCGTGCCCGGCCGGGGCCGACCTTCGGGGAGGTGCTCCTGATGCATGCGGTCGGCCGGCTCGCGCTCCATCCGTGGATCCAGAACATCCAGGTCTCGTGGGTCAAGGCCGGCCCCCGAGGCGTGGTCGAGGCCCTCCGGGCCGGGGTGAACGATCTCGGCGGCACGCTGATGAACGAGTCGATCTCGCGCGCGGCCGGCTCGACCTGGGGCCAGGAGCTGTCGCCCGGGCAGATGGAGGCGCTCGTTCGGTCTGCGGGTCGGATCCCGCGGCAGCGCTCGACGCTGTACGGCGAGCCGCCGGCGGATCGCGTCGCCCGCTCGTTCGCCGCGGAGCCCCTCGAGGAGACCTGGAACCCGCACGTGAACGACGCGCGCCTCGCGCGGCCACGCAGGCTCGTCCGTCCCGCAACCTCGAGGAGCGCCTGAGCCGATCGCACGACAGGTCGCTCTCGCGCCGAGGCCCCGGGGCGAGCTCCGCCGGTCCTCAGCCGCGCGTGACGTGCACGAGCGCCTTCGCCCTGGCGGTCGAGAGACCGGCGACTGCGTCGACCTCGACGTGGGTCGTCACGAGCGGCGAGGTCTGCTTGACCTTGAAGCGGAGATGGAACGGGAACGCGCCGGCGACTCCGTGGTCGTTGTGCACGGAGGAGCAGACGCGTCCTCCGATCGGCTTCGCCGGCACGACGCAGACGCCGAACTTGCCGAAGAGGCCCGCGGGGCTCCGGAGCGTGACGGCGATCGTGACGTCCTTGCCCCGGACAGCGGTGACGGGCGCGATCGACTCGATCCTCACCTGCGGCGCCGCCTTGACCTTCGAGGTCGCCTGCGTCTCCTCGAGCGTCGTGCCGCCCGCGTTCGACACGGCGATCTCGCAGTCGACGGTCGCTCCGACATCGGCCGGCGGGATCCTGAACGTCGAGTGTGGGCCGGACGCAAGCACCTGGTTACTCGCCGTGTCGACGAACGAGTAGGCGAGGGTCGTGCCGGCCGGCCAACCCCCGGAGGTACACGTGAGCGTGGTTCCCGCGACGAGCGGCGGGTCCCACGTGACGTCGAGGGTGGTGGAGTCGGTGACGCGTGGCGCCGTCGGCGGATGGTCGTTCCCCTGGATGAAGCTGAGGATCTCGGGGGCACCGGTGTACGTGAAGACTCCACGGCTTCCCACGTCGCACCCGATCCCGCCGGCGCTCGTGACGCCGACCAGGATTGGCGGGGTCGTGGTCGTGACGAGCCCGCTACCGCTGTCGCCGTTGCAGACCGCGCTCGTCGGCGAGGATGCGCAGACGAGGATCGCGTTCGAGTCGATCAGCCCCTGGTCCGCGGCTGTGCCGCAGTCACCCTGCGGATCGGTCGTGCCCGTCATCCACGAGAGCGGCCCGCTCGTCTGGACCGTGGGCGTCTGCCGGCCGAACCCGGCGACGCCGATCGCCACGCCCGCGGGGAAGGTCGAGCCTGGAGCAGGAAGCGCGATCGCCTGGGTGGCCGGATTCGAGAGGTCGAGCGGGCTCGGAAGCGTCAGTACCGCGACATCGTCGGGCACCGGCTTCGCCGACCAGGTGTAGCCCGGGTGGACGCGAATCTCGGTGACCGTCCGGTCCTGCTCGACGTCGGTCGGTGACGAGGCGGAGAAGTTCGAGACGCCGGCCTTGATCGTGATCTGCGCCGGCGTCGCGAGATTCCCGTTGTCGTCGTAGACGCAGTGCGCCGCCGTCAGGATGTGCGACGCATCGACGACCGAGCCCGTGCACAGGAACCTGGTCGAGCCGGCCTGCTGCTGCACGAACACCGTCCACGGCGCGGCCTGGATCTGGATCACGCCTCCGCCGACGATCTGCGACGTGGGGGAGGCACCCGCGACGCACACCGCCCCGGCGAGAGCGGCTGCGATGAGACCCGGCGGCAGCCGCTTCAGCACGGTCGCCACGGTAGCGGGCAGGGCGGCGGGATGCGCCGCACGCCCCGCACGCCCGGCACGCGGTTTCTCAGCTCGGCTTGACGGTCCGCCGGATCCGCTCCGGCGCGGCCACTTCGGCCGCCGCGCCATTCGATCCGTTCCTGCCCGTCGGCTCGTGCTGGTCGAGGAGCGAGCGCAGCATCGGGATCGCCGCCGCTCCCATCCCGAGCACCTGCTGGAACAGCTCACCGATTCCCTCGGCGCCGTTCAGGACGGTCATGTTCCCGATCGCCCCGAACGCCTTCGAGGCCTCGCCGACGATCTGAGGGAGCTGCTCGGCGATCTGCTGCGCGATGACGGCCTCCTGGTTCGTGGCGAGCGCGTCGGCGCGGGCCTTGATCGACTCGGCCTCGGCGAGGCCCTTCGCTTTGACGGCTTCACCCTCTGCGAGACCTCTCGCCTGCGTCGCGGCGGCCTCGGCCTCACCCGTCTGTCTTGTCCTCGTCGCGTTGGCTTCGGCCTCGAGCTTGACGCGCTTGGCATCGGCTCCGGCCTGCAGTTCGACCTCACGGGCTTGCGCCTCGGCCTGGGAGATGCGTGCGTCACGCTGGGCCTCGGCGACGGTACGCGTCTTGTAGGCATCTGCGTCCGCGGGCTTGCGCACCTCGGTCTGCAGTTGCTGCTCCGTCCGCTCGGCTTCGAGTTGGGCCACCTTGGTCTCCTGGACGACGACTTCCTGTTTCGCGCTTGCAGCGGCGAGCGGCCCCGCCTGCTCGGCGCGAGACTGGGCCTTCTGGGCCTCAGCCTTCGCCTGGGCCTGCTTGATCTGGGATTCGCTCGTCGCCGCGACCTTGAGTGCCTCCGCCTCCTGCTCACGTTCGGTCGCTTCTCGGTCGGCGGCCGCCTGCGCGATCCGCGCTTCCTTTGCAACCCGGGCAGATTCCGGCGCCGAGAGGTTGTCGATGTAACCGCTTTCATCTTCGATCTCCTGGATCTGGAGGGAGTCGATCGTGAGACCGAGGCGCTGCATCTCGATCGCCGACGATTCGCGCGTCGCCTTGGTGAGCGCGTCGCGGTTCCGGATCATGTCCTCGAGGGTCATCGTCCCGACGATCGACCGGAGGTGGCCCGCAAAGACGTTGTGCACCTTCACGTCCATCTGCTCCTCTTGGTCGAGGAAGCGCCTGGCAGCGTTCGCAATCGACTGGAAGTCGTCGGCGATCTTGTAGATCACGACAGACTTCACCTTGACCCTGATCCCTTGCGTCGTGACGCATTCGAGATCGAGCTCGGCCTCGTGGATGTCGAGGGAGAGATGCCGGACCTTCTGCAGGCCGGGAAGGTAGAAGGCTCCCTTGCCGACGATGATCTTGAACCCGAGTCCTGCTGCGTCTCCCTCGGAGCCGCGATGGGCCCGCATCCCCGAGATGATCAGCGCCTCATTCGGCTCTGCGACCTTGTACAGGAACATGTTGTCGCGCCTCCCCCTCAGTACTTGCTGACGATGACGGTACGTGGGGCGCTCTGATCTATGACGAGCACTCGCGCGCCTCGCGGGATCGATTCGCCCGGGTCTGTCGAATAGGCGTAGTACGTCTCCGAACCTCCGCGGATCGGAACCATCACCTCGCCCATCGCGCCGGGATCGATCGCCCCGGTCACGTGGCCCTCTTTCCCGACGAGCTCTTGATCATCGGTTTCCATCGATCCGAGCTCACTGTAGTACGGAGTCCCTGCTCACGGGAGTCGAATCGCTCCGCTCAGACCTCCAGCGAGAGAAGGTCGTCGAGCGTCTCCCTCCGGCGGATCACGCGGGCCTCGCCGCCGCTCACGAGCACTGCCGCCGGGCGGGGGACGGCGTTGTAGGTCGAGCTCATCGCGAGGGTGTACGCGCCCGTTGCCGGGACGGCGAGGATGTCGCCGCGGCACGGCGCCGGCAGCTCGACCGCCTCGATCAGCAGGTCGCCCGACTCGCAGTGCTTTCCGACGACGGCGTAGGCGCGTGCGGCCGGTTCGGAGGCGCGGCCGGCGAGGAGCGCGGTGTAGCGGGCGCCGTAGAGAGCGGGACGGGGGTTGTCGGACATCCCGCCGTCGACCGCGAGGTAGGAGGTGCCGTCGGCGGACTCCTTCACCGAGCCGACCGTGTAGAGGGTCACGCCCGCGCGTGCGGTGAGCGAGCGGCCCGGTTCGAGGATCACGTGCGGGCGATCGAGGCCGTGCTCCCGGATCGCGCGCTCGAGCTCCGCGAGGAGGGCCCCGACGAATCCGGCGATCGGCAGCTCACGTTCGTCGGGGGTCGCGGCGACGCCGAGGCCACCGCCGAGATCGATCGTCTGCATCGTCCAGCCGAGCTCGGTGCGGGCGCGCGCGGCCAGAGCAGTCACCCAGTCGACCGCCATCTGGGCCGCTCCCTGGTCTCGGAGCTGAGAGCCGATGTGAACGTGGAGGCCCTCGAGCGCGGGCGCGCGGCGGATCGCCTCCATCGTCTCCTCGGGGGAGACGCCGAACTTCGAGCCGTGGTGTCCCGTGCGCACGGACTCGTGGGTGTCGGCGTCGATCCCGGGCGTGACGCGGATCAGCGTGCGCTCGATCCCGGCGGCGCGCGCGCGCTCGATCTCCTCGAGGGAATCGAGAACGACGAGTGCGTCTGCCCCGGCCGCGGCCGACAGCTCGGCGTCGGACTTGTTGTTTCCGTGGACGACGAGGTCCCGGCCGGCGATCCCGGCCTCGAGGGCGAAACGGAGCTCCCCGAGGGTCGAGACATCCGCGCCGACTCCCTCCTCCGCGAGGATCCGCATCACCGCGACGTTCGGGAACGCCTTCGTGCCGTAGGAGATCGCGGCTCCGGGCGCGGCGCCGCGATAGCTGCGGGCGCGGGCGCGAAGCGTGGCCTCGTCGTAGACGACGAGCGGGCTCCCGTGGGCCGCGACGAGCTCGGCGGCCGTGAGGCCGCCGAGCGAGAGGACGCCGCCGTCGATCGTGGCGGTGTCGGGAAGGAGCTCGACGTTGTCGGCTGAGGACACCCGTCGATTCTGCCTGCGGCCGCGGTTTCCGGTGCTGCTGCCCCGTGCTGCTGCCCCGTGTCGCCGGGCCGTGTTGCCGGGCCGGGTTGCCGCGCGGTGCCGCGCCCTGCGGCTTGCGCGGTTTCTGTTGCGCGGTTCTGTTGCGCCGACCTGCCGCGCCGTTCTGCTGCCCGGCGGATTCGGTCCCGAGCGTCCCTCGATCTCGGGCGGAAGGTGCTGGCGGCCGGGCGACCCGTGACGCTTCCGGCACAGATCCGGCACAGACACGTGACACCTTCGCGGATAGCCTTGATGCAGGGGTCCGAGTGCCCCTTGGGGGCACGTACGGCGACGGACGCGATGATGCGGCCGGAGCCGGCGAACCGGAAGCCCCCGTTTGCCGCCGGGAGAATCACGGCGCTAGACTTGCCCGCAGTGAATTTGCTCCTTACGTAATCCGAGGAAGCCGAAGCGGCCACGCCGCGATCCTTCCCCCACGGCCTCTCGCGCAACGAGAGGCTTTTTCGTCTCTAGGGCGGTACATGGACAACTACGACCCTCACGCAATCGAGCGCAAGTGGCAGCAGGTCTGGGACGAGGCCGGTGCCTTCACGACCCCGAACCCGACCGATCCCGCGAACGCCGGTGCGCCGAAGTCCTACGTGCTCGAGATGCTCCCGTACCCGTCGGGCGAGCTCCACATGGGTCACGTCCTGAACTACACGCTCGGCGACGTCGTCTCGCACGTACGCCGCCGTTCGGGCTTCTCGGTGCTGCGGCCGATGGGCTACGACGCCTTCGGGCTACCGGCCGAGAACGCGGCGATCCGCGAGGGTGGCCACCCCCGACTCGTGACCGAGCGGAACATCGACGCGATCCGCACCCAGATCAAACGGATGGGCTGGTCGATCGACTGGACGCGTGAGGTCTCGACTTCCGATCCGGCGTACTACCGCTGGACGCAGTGGCTCTTCCTCGAGCTGCACGGCGCCGGGCTCGCATACCGGAAGGCCGCGCCGGTCAAGTGGTGCCCGGTCGACCAGACCGTGCTCGCGAACGAGCAGGTGATCGACGGGCACTGCGAGCGGTGCGGCGCGGAGGTCGAGTCGCGGAACCTCGAGCAGTGGATGTTCAAGATCACGGACTACGCCGACCGGCTCCTCGACGAGATGGCCCTCCTCGAGTCGTGGCCCGAGCGCGTCCTGACCATGCAGCGGAACTGGATCGGACGCTCCGAAGGAGCCGAGGTGACCTTCCGGGTCGAGGAGCTCGACGAGGACGTCCCCGTGTTCACGACCAGGCCCGACACGTTGTTCGGGGCGACCTTCTTCGTCCTCGCTCCCGAGCATCCGCTCGTCGAGCGGTTCGCCGAGCGGTCGGACGACCCGACCGAGCTGCGCTCCTACGTGCGCCACGCCGTCGCGAAGAAGTCCGACGAGCGCGCCGCCGCCGCCGAGAAGACCGGCGTCTTCACCGGCTTCTACGCCGTCAACCCGGTCAACGACGCGCGCATCCCGATCTGGGTCGCCGACTACGTGCTGATGGA
>DASZLW010000008.1:0-1896 GCA_035552175.1 Gaiellaceae bacterium
GTCTCGGGCCAGCAGGCCAAGATGCGCCCTCGAGCACGTCCGCCGCTCGACGAGACCTACTTCAAGCGCATCGCTGCGATCGAGTACGCCGTGAACAACGACGACGGCGTCGCGCGCACGCTCGACGACGCCGATGTGGTCCTCGTCGGTGTCTCGCGCACGTCCAAGACACCGCTCTCGATCTACCTTGGATACCTCGGCTGGAAGGCGACCAATGTGCCACTCGTCAAGGGGATCGATCCGCCGAGCGCGCTCTTCGAGATCGACTCGTCGCGTGTCGTCGGCGTGACTATCGATGCGCGCCGGCTCGCCGAGATCCGCAGCCAGAGGCTCGTCCTGATGGGCGGCGCCCGCAGCTATGCAGACCTCAACGAGATCTACGAGGATCTCGAACACGCGGCGGCGATCCACAAGCGGATCGGGTGCCCCGTGATCGACGTGTCCGAGCTTTCGATCGAGGAGATCGCGCTCCGGATCATCCGCGCGGTCGAGCGGCGAGCCGGGGTCAGGGGAGCCGCGGTCGAGGGAGACGCAGTCGAGGGAGCCGCGGTCGAGGGAGATCTGTGAGCGCGGCGCGATCGCTCGAGGCGATGAAGCCCAAGCCGCGCGTCCCGCTCTGGCGATGGTTGATCTGGATGGGCTTCCTCGTGACGGCGCTCGTCCTCTTCTACGGTCTCTTCACGCCGTTCTGGTTCGGCCTGCGGTCGGTGGCGTGGCTGGCCGAGTACCGCTCCCGCCGCCGCCGCAACTGATCTGCCCCGGAAACTCCTCCGCCGGCAGCGGACGTTCGTGCAGCGCCCGCGAGCGTGGTGGTGACGCGGCTCCTCGCGCGGAAGGACGAGTAGGGTGGATCGGGGGGTGCCAACATGCCGTTCTCGTGGTAACAATGCGACGATGGCAGGGGCGCGCTTTGTCTTCGACTTCGACGAGCCGGCCGGAGGTGGCCGGGAGCTTCTCGGCGGGAAGGGGATCGGCCTCACCGAGATGACCGCACTCGGGCTGCCGGTGCCTTCCGGGTTCACGATCACGACGGACGCGTGCAGGGCCTACATGGCAGCGGGGGTGCTCCCGGATGGGCTCGATCGCGAGGTCGACCTCCACGTCCAGAGCCTCGAGCAGAAGACCGGAAAGCGCTTCGGAGACGCCGCGGACCCCCTGCTCGTCTCGGTGCGCTCCGGCGCCGCCGTCTCGATGCCCGGGATGATGGACACGATCCTGAATCTCGGCCTGAACGACGCGGCCGCCGAAGGTCTCGCGGAGCGCACCGGCAACAAGCGCTTCGCCTACGACTCCTACCGCCGCCTGATCCAGATGTTCGGCGAGGTCGTCGACGGGATCGGCGCGCACCGGTTCGAGGATGCCCTCGCCGCGCTCAAGCGAGACCGCGGCGTCACGCAGGACACCGACCTGACGGCGGAGGATCTCGTCGGGCTCGTCGAGACCTACAAGACCATCTATCGGGAGGAGAAGGACGCCGACTTTCCGGCTGCCGCAACCGATCAGCTGATGCGAGCGGTTGCCGCGGTGTTCGACTCGTGGGATACGCCTCGCGCTCAGGTCTACCGGCGGGCGAACGACATCCCGGACGACATCGGGACAGCGGTGAACGTCGTGCAGATGGTCTTCGGCAACAAGGGCGACCGCTCCGGCACGGGCGTCGCGTTCACGCGGAATCCCTCGACCGGCGCGAAGGAGCTCTACGGCGAGTTTCTCGCCGACGCGCAGGGCGAGGACGTCGTGGCAGGCATCAGGACACCGCAGCCGGTCGAGTCGATGGGGCAGATCATCCCGGCCGCCTTCGAGCAGCTGCTCGCGACGCTCAAGCGGCTGGAGGAGCACTACCGGGACATGCAGGACGTCGAGTTCACCGTGGAGGACGACGTCCTCTACATGCTC
>DASZLW010000009.1:0-1670 GCA_035552175.1 Gaiellaceae bacterium
CATCCGGCGGATCGAGACGCTCAAGGACGGCGTCGAGGCGATCGGCAACCGGGTCCGCGTCAAGGTGGCGAAGAACAAGGTGTCGCCGCCGTTCAAGCAGGCCGAGTTCGACATCATCTACGGCGAGGGCATCCCCTGGGAAGGCACCGTTCTCGACACGGGGATCGAGCGGAAGATCGTCGCGAAATCGGGGTCGTACTTCAGCTTCGGCGACGAACGGCTCGGGCAAGGGCGGCAGAACGCAACGGCGTTCCTGCGGGAGCACCCGGATGTCGTGCAGAAGATCCTGCAGGGCGTCCAGGCACAGGCCCCCGAGGGTCAAGTCGTCTCGGCGCGCCTGCTCGCGCAGCCGGAGTCCACCGAGGCGACACCGGTGGCGGAGTTCGATCCGGAAGCGGCTGAAGCGGCTGTCTCGTCGACGGTCAACGGGGCCGCAGCCGCGGCATAGCGGGCGAACGTGGCAACGGTGACGGCGCTCCATTACGAGCGCCGAGACCGTGTTCGGGTGGAGCTCGACGGAGCGCCGTGGCGGACGTTTCCCGCTGCTGCGGTCGTCGCGGCAGGACTGCGCGTCGGAGTGACCGTCGATCGCCCCCGTGCGCGCGAGCTCGGCCGGGCGGCTCGCCGGGCGCGGGCGCTCGACGCCGCCGGCAAGGCCCTCTCGCGGCGCGACCGGTCGCGCGCCGCGCTTGCCAAGCAGCTCGAGCGAAACGGCATCCCGCCGGAGGCACGGACGAGCGCCGTCGAGACGATGGCCCGGCTGGGGTACGTCGACGACGCCCGTTTCGCCGCGGCGCGAGCTGGATCCCTGGCCTCGAGGGGGTACGGGGACGAGGCGATCCGCTTCGACCTCGAGCAGCAGGGCCTCGCGGAGGAGCAGGTCGCCGCTGCCCTCGAGACGCTCGAGCTCGAGTCGGATCGCGCGCGTACGATCGTCGGCTCGGAGGGCGAAACGCCGAAAACCGCAAGGCGGCTCGGCGCCAAGGGGTTCAGCGTCGAGGCGATCGAGGCGGCGATCGGAGCATTCGAGTGATCAATCCCTCCCGGGCGACGGCCACTCGCAACGCTGGGATTCGCCCTCCTCCTGTGGCGGCGAGACGAGGGCGTCGGCGAGGGGTAGCGGGTCCTGGGCGGTCCGATCGTTTCGGCGCCATCGCATAGGATGTCGCGGGTGCCACGGAACCGGCCTGATGGCAAGCTCGAAGCGCTCCGCGGCGTACCGCTCTTCGCCGCCCTGAACAAGCGCGAGCTGGCCTCCATCGGGCAGATCGCGGACGAGATCGACATCCCGGCGGGCAAGGAGCTGATCCGCGAGGACGAGCCCGGCCGGCAGTTCTTCGTCGTCCTCGAAGGCGAGGCTGTCGTTCGGCGCAAGGGGCGGAAGATCAACGCGGTCGGGGCAGGCGACTTCCTCGGCGAGATCGCGCTCCTCTCGAACCGGCCCACGACGGCGACGGTGACCACGACCACGCCGATCCGTCTCGCGGTGATCACGAGAACGAACTTCTCGAAGCTCCTGCGCGAGAACCCGGGGATCCAGCTCAGCCTGCTGAAGACGCTCGCCGAGCGGCTTCCGAACTAGTAGCTCAGCTTCGGAACAACGGTGTGATCGACGGCATCGGTCTCCTTTCGCTTCCGGGGTCGGACCGCGGCGGGCCCGAAACTCATCG
>DASZLW010000010.1:0-3793 GCA_035552175.1 Gaiellaceae bacterium
CGGTTCGACGCCGGCGGTGCGGCCGCCCGCGGGCTGCACCTGCTCACCTACCATCGGGCCAAGGGCCTCGAGTTCGACGCGGTCTTCCTGCCGAGGATGGAGGAGAAGGAGCTCCCGTCGAAGCCCGCGCGAACGCCGGAGGAGCAGGCCGAGGAGCGACGGCTTCTCTACGTCGGCCTCACGCGTGCCCGGCACGCGCTTGCGATCACCTGGTCGAAGCGACCGAGCCCATTCCTCGCCGAGCTCGGGATCGGCGGCCTCGCAGCGCCGGTCGCGACCCCGGTCCGGCGTTCGCGGGACGATTCCGCCGCGGCCGAGGTGCTGCGCGCCTGGCGCCGCGACCGGGCGAGCGCCGACGGCGTTCCCGCGTACGTGGTCTTCCCCGATCGCACGCTCGACGAGCTCCTGGCACGCCGCCCGGGCTCGCCGGCGGAGCTCGCCGCGATCAACGGGCTCGGCGTGAAGCGCCTCGAGCGCTTCGGCCGCGAGCTCTATGCCGCCGTCAAGGAGGCGCTCGCCGTCTCGTCCGAGCCACCGGCGGCCGACGACCCGGTTCCCTCCGTGACGGAGCCAGGGCTCTACGACGCCCTCGCCGCCTGGCGGCGGGAGCGGTCGAGGAGCGACGAGGTCCCGGCGTTCCACGTCTTCCCGAACCGCGTGCTCGAGGCGATAGCCGACGCACGGCCGGGCTCACGGGAGGAGCTCGCCGAGGTGTGGGGGGTCGGGCCGACGAAGGTCGACCGGTACGGCGACGAGGTGCTCCGCGTCGTCGCTGCCGCCTGATCAGGCGGCCGTCGCCGACAGGAGCAGCGCGAGGAGGTCGGCGGGGTCGCGCCGGATCCGCTCGCCGATCGCGTTGCCGCGCTTTCTCAGCTCGAGTGCTCGCGGGTCGGTGAGCGGGCGCAGGCGCCCCTGGCGGATCAGCTCCTCGTCGACGCCGCCGAGCCGCCCTCCGTAGGTGGTGTAGACGGGAATGCCGAGCGCGGCAGCCTCGCGATTCATCGTTCCGCCGGCCGAGACGACGAGGTCCGAGAACGCGATCAGGCTCTGCGCGTCGACGGCCTCGTCGGGGACGATCACCGACGGGAGATCGAGCGAGCGGACATAGTCGCGCTGCTCGTCGGTGCGAGGCAGGACGACCGCGTGCACCGATTCGAGGCGCCCGAGGTGCTGGAGCGTCTGCGGGAAGAGCGGGTTCGAGTGCCGGTGGTACAGCGAGACATCGGGGGGCGGGCGCAGCACGACGAGCGTCCGGGCCGGGTCGAGCTCGAACGCGTCGAGCACGCCGGAGTCCGCCTCGAAGTCCGAGAGGTAGTACTCCTCCTTCAGTCCCGGGTACTGGAGGAGCTTCGGCGGCTCGGCACCGTACCGCGCGAGCCGGTCGACCGGGATCGAGTCCGGCACCACGACCCTCGTCGCGGCGCGGCAGCCGAGCTGGTGCTGAAGCCACGCCCACTCGTAGTCGAAGGTGGTCGAGGACGGGATCCCGAGACGCCGCGCGGTGATCGTCAGCTCGTGCGACCCGTGCGCGAGCGCGACATCGAACCCGCGTCCGCGGGCGTACCGGTGCAGCGCTCGGAGCCTCGAGCCGAGCTGACGTGCCTTCCCCGCGCGGGATCGTCCCCCGTGATGCCCGATCGGCGTCGCCGTCATCCCGTGCTGCGCGATCAGCTGCATCGTCTGCGCGTAGTCGCGCGCCGTGATCTCGACCTCGTCCCCGCGCGCCTGCATCAGCTCGACGAGAGGCCGGAAGACGAGCGGATGCGCGCTCGCGGTCATGTCGATCCAGACGCGCATCAGCGTCGTCCGGTCGGCCCGTTCGTGGCCTGCCGGGCTGTTGCATCCCGAGCTGCGGCCGGTGGAACCGGGGCCCGCCTGTCTGCTGCATGCCGGACTGGTGCCTGCAGAGCTGCTGCTCGCCGACTCGGCCTGTGGACGAACTGCGACAGACATGTGACAGGTTTCGCGATAGGCTCGATCGCATAAGGGGCGGGAGGTGGGTCTCCCGATTTAACAGCCGCCCCCGAGGGCGGTAGGTTTCGGGCAACACGGCGAGCGTCGTTCTCGCACACTCCCGAGAGCGAGTAGGGCCGCGAAGCCGGGTGCTTGCCGGAGAGCGTGCACGGCTTCGGAACCCAGCAGCCGCTCGCGTGCAAGAGCCCGTTCAACCGGCCACCAGCTGCTCGATCGGCGCGTCGCGGCGGATGCCTTCGACGTGCCGCTCGTACCAGAGCGTGAAGGCGAGCAGGCCCCAGAGCTGGCGCGAGAGATCCTCGCCGCCCGCGACGTGCCGGTCGAGCACCGCGGAGACTGCAGCAGGCTGCAGGTACCCCTGCCGCCGCAACGTCTCGGCCGAGAGCGTCTCGCGCGCGAACGGCTCGAGCTCCCCGCGCAGCCATGCGGCGGCCGGGATCGAGAATCCGCGCTTGCGCCCGTGGACGACCTCCTTCGGCAGGAGCGGCTCGGCGGCCTTCCTCAGCAGCCGCTTCTTCTCGAACCCGCGGACCTTCAGCCGTGTGGGGAGCGAGAACGCGAAGTTCGAGACCATGGTGTCGAGGAACGGGACGCGCGTCTCGAGCGACCAGGCCATCGACGCGCGGTCGGTCTTCACGAGCAGGTCGTCCACCATGTAGCCGCCGAGGTCGACGTCCTGGAGCCGCGCCAGCAGCTCGGCGCCCTCCGTCTCGGCGAACCGCGCCCGCTCGAGCGCCAGCGGGTCGGAGCCGTGATGCCGGCCCGTCACCTCGGCGCGGGCGTCGGCCGAGAAGATCTCCTTCCAGCCCTCGTGCCTGTCGAGGGGTGCGAGGTGCGCCGCGCGGACGAAGCGCTTCGCGCGGTAGTCGAAGCTCGCGCGGCGTGTCGAGGAGGGCAGCCGCTCGACGAGCGGCCGCGCCAGGTTCGCGACGGGGCCGAAGCGCTGCGCCAGGAGGTCGGCCGCATAGGTGTAGTAGCCGCCGAAGAGCTCGTCCCCGCCCTCGCCGGAGAGCGCCACCTTCACATCCTCGGCCGCGAGCCGCGACACGAGGTAGGTGGGAAGGGCGGACGAGTCGGCGAAGGGCTCGTCGAATGCGTCCGCGAGCGCGGGAAGGAGCAGCGCTGCATCGGGCCGGAGAATCAGCTCGCGGTGCCGGGTCCCGTACCGGCGGGACACGCTGCGGGCGCCTTCGAGCTCGTCGAAGGACGCCTCCTCGAAGCCGATCGAGAACGTCCGCACCGGCTCCGAGCTCTCCTCGGACGCGAGCGCCGTGAGGAGGCCCGAGTCGACGCCGCCCGAAAGCAGCACCCCGACAGGCACGTCCGCGATCAGGTGCGCGCGCACCGAGTCGCGCAGGCGGGCCCGGCATTCCTCGACGAGCTCGGCCTCGTCGTCCGTGCGCAGCGGCAGCGGCCCGGGGCGCGCATAGCGCTCGATCGCGACCGAGCCGCCCGACCACACGAGAACGTGCCCCGGGGGAAGCTTCCGGATCTCGCGGAAGATCGAGAGCGGCGCGGGCACGCAGTTCGACGCGAGAAACGCCTCGAGCGCGTCGAGGTCGAGGTCGCCCTTCGGCAGCGCGTCGAGCTCGGACGCGAACGACAGCTCCCCGCCGACGTCGCGGTAGTAGAGCGGCTTGATCCCGAACCGGTCGCGGGCGAGCACGAGCCGGCGCTCCGTCGCATCCCAGACCGCGATCGCGAACATGCCCCGCAGCCGCTCGGCGAAGCCGGGCCCCCACTCCTCGTAGGCGTGCACGAGCACCTCGGTGTCCGACCGCGTGCGCAGCCGATGGCCGGCTCGCTCGAGCTCGTGGGC
>DASZLW010000011.1:0-5410 GCA_035552175.1 Gaiellaceae bacterium
CGGCTACGTCGCCGGGCTCGGCCGCCGCCAGGAATCCTCGGGGCTGCTCGCGCCCGAGCACTTCTCGTCCGACATCCCCGACGCCGTGCAGGGCCTCCATGCGCAGACGGTCGCGTGGGAGGGGCTCAGGGAGATCGCGTCCGTGTGGGCGGCGCACGGCAGGCCCGGGTTCGCCGCGGACGCGCGGCGGATCGCGGCGCGGCTCGGCCCCGCACTACGGCGGGCGGTCGCCGCGTCGGAGCAGCGGCTTTCGGACGGCTCGCTGTTCCTGCCGATGCGGCTCGGCGGCGGTGAGGCCGCCTACGAGACGGTGACGCAGTCGCGCGAGGGGAGCTACTGGAACCTCGTCGCGCCCTACGCCTTCGCGTCGGGGTTCTTCCCGCCGGGAAGCCGCCAGGCGGCCGGCGCGCTCGACTACCTGCAAAAGCACGGGTCGCTCCTGCTCGGGCTCGTCCGCGCCGGCGGTTACTCGCTCTACGGGCCCGCTGCGTCGCCGGGCCTCTCGGGCACCGACGAGGTGTACGGCGTCAATCTGGCGCGGTTCCTCGCGGCCGAGGACGACGCAGACGAGCTCGTGCTGAGCCTCTACGGCCAGCTCGCGGGGGCGATGACCCCGGGCACGTTCGTCGCGGGCGAGGCGGCGAGCGTCGCTCCGCTCGACGGGCTTCGCGACCGCGCGATGTACCTGCCGCCGAACAGCGTCTCGAACGACGCGTTCCTCGAGACGCTGAAGCTGATGCTCGTGCAGGACTCGCCGGGCGGGCTGCGGCTCGCGTTCGCCACCCCGCGAGGCTGGCTTCGCCCCGGCAGGCACGTCTCCGTGGCCGATGTTCCCACCGGGTTCGGGCCCGTCTCGTATTCGCTCGCGGCCTCGAACCATGCGGTGCAGGTACGGGTCGTGCTTCCGGCTCGACGGCCGCCGGCCGTGCTCCTGCGGCTGCGCCTCCCGGCCGGGAGCACGATCGAGGCCGTCTCTCAGCACCACCCCTTCGACCGCGCCACCGGGACGATCGAGCTGTCCGGCTCGAGCGGCACGCTCGATTTTCGCGTCCGGACCTCGTAAAGTGCGTTGCAATGCGGCGAGCATCGATTCTGGTGGCGCTCTGCTCTGCCGTGTGCGCCGCCGGCGCCGCGCCGGGCACAGCCCCCGCGTCGAGGCCCGTCGCGATCGGAAAGATCCGGATCTGGAAGATCGCCTACCGCGCCCACGACGGCGTCCGCCGCAACGCCTACGTCGCGCTACCGCGCTCGTACCGTCCGGGTCACGACCCGCCGATCCCGCTCGTGATCTCGCCGCACGGCCGGGGCATCACCGGTCGCGCGAACGTCAACCTCTGGGGTCAGCTCCCGGCGGTCGGGAACTTCGCCGTGATCAGCCCGGACGGCCAGGGCCGCAAGCTGGCGAACTACTCGTGGGGGTCCGAGGGTCAGATCTCGGATCTCGCCCGGATGCCGCAGATCCTCCAGGCAACCCTGCCGTGGGTGCACATCGCACCCCACCGCGTGTACGCGTTCGGCGGCAGCATGGGCGGCCAGGAGACGCTCCTCCTGCTCGCGCGGCATCCGCACCTGCTCGCCGGCGCGGCCGCGTTCGATCCCGTCGTCGATTTCGCACTGCAGTACCGCGAGTTCCCGAAGCTCAGATGCGCGAAGAACTGCCGGATCATCTGGCACGGGCCGATCGGGCAGTCGCTCCAGGAGCTCGCGCGCGACGAGATCGGCGGCCCGCCCGGGAAGGTTCCCTTCGCGTACGAGCTGCGAAGCCCGATCACCTATGCGCGCGCGATCGCCGCCTCCGGTGTGCCCCTCCAGCTCTGGTGGAGCCCGCGTGACAAGATCGTGATCGACCAGCAGCGGCAGGCGGCGCGGTTCCTCGGGATGATCCGGCGGCTGAGCCCGAGGGCGAACGTCGTCGGCTTCACGGGCGGCTGGAGCCACTCCGCCGAGATGCGGGCGAAGACGCGCCTCCCGCTCGCACTCGCGACCTTCGGCCTCCTGCCGCGGAGCTACTACCGCGCGACCGGGCTCCGCGTCCTCGTCCCCCTGTCGAAGGAGCCGTCGGCGGTCATGTATGCGCCCGAGCGCCGCGGCTAGCCGGACGTCAGCGCGAAGCTCGAGAAAAGCTGAGCGCAGGTCGTGTCGGGGGCCCCCGATTCGCGACGGCAGAGAACCTGGTACTCGTCCTGGCCCACGAGGACGAACGCGATCTCCTCCGTCTTCCCGGCACCGAAATCGATCCGGTAGTAGCGGGTCTTGCGCCCTGCGACCTGAACGGTCTGGCGATCCGCGACCTTCCCGCCCGCCTGCGTCGCAAGCCCGTCGGCGACGTGGTCGAGCTCCTTCGAGACGGCGCCGAGCTCCGCGATCCGGTACGGCTTCTCGAGGCGGAAGTGCGCGACCTGGAGCAGATCGACCTTTCCGTCAGCGACCATCACCCCGTCGGCGGTGTCGGTCTCGGCCCAACCGGCCGGTGCGGTGAACGTGAATCCGTGGCCCTTGACCGTCTGCACTTCGCCCGCCCCAGACCCCCCGCATCCTGCAAGGATGAAAAGGGTAAGCAGAGTCAGGGTCGCACCGGGCCCCGCGAGGCGGAGCGACCGCCGGAACCCAGTCCGAAAGGAGCGGCAGCCAATGCCGAAGACAAAGGACACGCTGCTCGACGCAGCCGACAGCATCAAGCCGTACATCGAGCGCGCGATGACCGACGAGCGGCTTCGTGCCGAAGTGATGCGCGCGTTCGGGACCGCCCGCGAGCTGTACGGCGAGCTCGTGAGCGACAAGGAGCGCCCGATCACGATCGCGAGCCGGGTCGCCACCGACGACGACATCCGCGACAAGGTCCGCGACGCGATCGAAGATCTGCGCCATGCGAGCGAACGGATCCAGGGAAAGAAGAGCAAGGATCGCTCTTCGGGACGCGGAGCCAAGCTCCTCATCGCGGGGATCGCGCTCGGGATCCTCTTCAATCCGGTGACCGGGTCCGAAACCCGTCGCTTCATCAAGGACATGGTGTCGTCGGGCGACGGGTCGCACGACCACTCGAGCTCGAACGGCCGCTAACCATTCGGTGTCGGCCGCAGGACGCGGCGGAGCGCTGCCGGGTCGAGTCCGTCGGCGGATGAGATGTCGGTGCTTCCGATCAGCACGGCGCCGGGCTCCGGAGCCTTGATGGTTCCGGGGACCTTCGGCGCCCAGCCCGTCGCGACCTGGAACGCCAGGTTCGCGATGCGGTGCCAGCCGGCGAAATAGGCCGTCGGGTCGACAGCGCCGTCGAAGCCGAGGAAGAGCATCGAGACGGGGTGCACCTCGAAGTGGAGGTGCGTCGCGTGACCGCCGGAGTTCCCCGTGTCGCCCATGAAGCCGATCACCTGGCCGGCGTGGACGTGCGCGCCGTTCGCGGCGAGCGTCGAGAACGCCGAGAGGTGCGCGTAGAGGAACTCGTTCCCCTGGCGGTCGCGCAGCCAGAGCCGGATCCCGCTCGCGTGGTTCCAGCCGACCGAGAAGAGCGTGCCGTCGGCGACCGCGACGAGAGGCTGCCCGAGCGCGCCGAAGATGTCGACGCCGTGCTGCCAGGTCTGGTTCTGCCGCGCGTTGCCGTAGTCGTCCTCGAACGAGGAGCGTCCGTACACCGGGAAGTCGTACGGGCTCGCGCTGAGCTGCGGCTCGACGAGCTGCGGCACGCCGATCAGCGGGCCGGTCACGGGAGGCAGGAGCTGCGGGCGGTCGCCGGGCTTCGGCCCCAGGTTCGGGATCACCGGCGGGGCCGTTTGCGCCCGGACCTCGACGTACCCCACCTGGATGTCCGAGCCCGCAGGCAGGCCGCCGTGCGCTGCGCGGAGGTGGACGTCGAAGCCGATCGAGACACCCTCGAAGCTCTTGACGTCGGGATCGCCCGCGCGGTCGACCGTGTGAGGCGAGATCGTCAGGACGCCCCAGTCGCCGAGGACGGCCCGCCCGAACGCGTGCCCGCGCCCGAGTGCCTGGAGGTGGACGGCCCCCGTGCCCGTGAAGGCTCCGCCGGCACGGCCGGACGCGGTGGCTGCAGTCGCGTGGGCGAAGGCCGAGTCCGCCGTGATCTCCCCGTCGAAGATCGAGATGTTCGACGCGGAGGCCGTCGAGGCGGCGCTTGCGGCCCTCGCGACCCGGGTGCTCGAGGCAGCTCTCGTCGAACCGGTGAGGATCACCGAGCCGTCACCCGGATACGAGTAGCTCGGCGCCGTTATCGAGCCGCTGTCGACGGCGGGCTCCGAGGCGACGACGCGTCCCGTCGGGAAGACGATGCGCACTGCGAACGCCCTCGCGGAGGCCGTCGGGCCGGGAGTTGCGGTCACTCCTGTCTGAGCACCCGCGGCCGAGTGCGGCTTCGGCGGCGTGGGTGCGGATGTCGTCGCCTGCAGGGTGGTCGGCGGGTCGGCGGCGGCGGGCCCGACCGCCGCGATCATCGTGAGTAGCCCGAGCGCTGCAAGGTTCCGCACCGACACGCCTGCATTATCGCCGTCGCACCGGCGCGGCCCGGTCCCGCCCGGTGCGCGGGCCCGCGAGACGAGTCAGAAGAGTTCGAGCACCTGCTCGAGGGTCGAGATGCGGAGCCCGTCCCAGCCGGCAAGGCTCGGCCAGAACGGCTCGGCGCGCGGGACGTACAGCACCGGCGTCATCCCCACGCGCGCCGCGCCGCCGAGCTCGTCGTTGGCGCCGTCGCCGACGAACAGACATCCGCTCGGCTCGACGCCGAGCGCCTCTGCGGTGTGGTGGTACATCTCGGGATCGGGCTTCATCAGGCCGCATGAGGCCGAGAAGGTCTCGGTGTCGAAGAGCCCGGCGAGCTCGGTCTCCGGCCATACCGCAGGCACCTCCTCGGAGCAGGCTGACATCAGCCCGAGCCTGAGGCCGCGATCTCGCAGCTTCGCGAGCACCGCGAGCGCGCCGGGTCGGGGTCTGAGCGCACGGCGGCCGAAATCGTGGCGCGCCGCGATCTCGCGTTCGACATGCTCCTCGGGCACGCCGATGCGCCGGTAGACCTCGGCGAGCGGGCCGATCTGCGTCGCGCGGTAGCTGTCTTCCCAGCGGCGCGCGAACTCATCCTCTCCGGCGCCGGCGAGCGTTGCCAGCCGGTCCCGCAGCACATCGGCTTCGGCGACGGGCCACTCGACGAGGGTGTCCCAGAGGTCGAAGATCACAGCACGCATCGAGGTCTGCCCGGGCCTCACGAGGCGGCTTCGCGCAGGACGTCCCACGCGACCCGCACGTCGTCCTCGCTCGTCCAGGCGTTACCGATCGCGAGACGGATCACGCTCTGGCCGCGCAGCTTCGTGGTCGCGACGAAGATCAGGCCGGTTGCGGTCGCCTTCCGGGCGATCTCGTCGTTGTCGCCGTCGAGGTGGCGGAAGCAGACGGCCGAGAAGTTCCGCGG
>DASZLW010000012.1:0-19859 GCA_035552175.1 Gaiellaceae bacterium
CTGCTCGCGCAGGTCGTCCGCCTGCCCCTCGTCGAGCTCCGCCTGAAACGTCTCGGTGCCGAGGTCGGCGTCGTCGGTCGGGCTGAGCTCCTCGAGCTCGGCAGGCGTATCCCCGCCCTGCCGATCCCGCAAGAGTTCCTCGAGCCTTCGCCGCTCAGCCGCCAACAGCTCCCGTGCGCGTGTCTCGTCCATCGGACGTGAAGCTACCCGCTCGCGCACATGTTTAGACAATCCTCGGCCCGGTAATGCCTGGAGTCTCGGCGGAGAGGGCGCGCGCCCACGATGTGATCGCGGCCCTCCCCGCCGAATTTTCGTCGGCGTATGCCTCGGCCCTCGCGGCGGTCCTGTCGGTGGTCCTGTCGGCGCGCGTGGAGCTTCGTCCCCTAGAAGATCTCCGGACACCACGGATGGAGACCATGGTGGAAGATCGAATCGGCGCGCGCGACGGCACCAGGTGTCAGTTCTTCGACGCGCCCGACCTGCGCGAGTTGAGCGAAGCCGAGCCCGCCGAGATACGCAGATGCCAGGGTGGCGGCCTCGAGCGCGAGATCGGGACGAGCCTCGGTTTGCTCGGCGGTGCCGCCCGCGAGGTGCCAGCGGCCTTCGTTCCACGGGCAGAAGGCATCGCGTACCTCGAAGACGATGTCGGGCTCGACGGGATAGGTGCGGCCGGCGAGCGCGGCGCCGACGTCGACGAGCCGGACCCACAGGCCGTCGCCTCGCCGGTAGCGCATCCGCCGCGGCTCTGCGAGCAGGAAGAAGAGCGGATGATCCGGCGGGAGGAGCGACGCCGTGATCGCTTCGATCCAGTCGATGTCGAGGAGGTAACGCCAGAGTTCGGCAACGGCGGAGGGGGTCGAGCCGATCGCCTCCACGACGACGACCGCTCCGGTGGCGACGCCGGCTTCCCACTTCGGGTCGTGGTGGTAGATCGCATAGGCAGCCGGGGCACCGTCGCGCTCGAGCAGCGCAAGGTGGTTCTTGCCGGCGCCGCGGGTCGCGAGCGACCTGAGCTTCCACCAGTCGGTCGACCGGCTGGGCACCCCGGGCCGCTCACGCGCGAGGGCCGACCAGAGCGGGGGGAAGGCGTCCAGCGCTTCGTCGGCGTCGATCAGCCGGACGGCGCCCTTCGGCTCGCTCGGGACGACGTAAGCGTCGTGGCCTTTCTGGATCGAGAC
Source organism: Gaiellaceae bacterium (assembly GCA_035552175.1). Lineage (GTDB taxonomy): Bacteria > Actinomycetota > Thermoleophilia > Gaiellales > Gaiellaceae > PALSA-600. The sequence continues at coordinate 1,179 of DASZLW010000012.1, forward strand.
CTCGCCGGCAAACCCCGCCTGCCCGTAGCCGAACCGGCCGTAGATCGGCTCCTCGGAGGCCCAGAGTGCCGCGAGCGGCTCACCTCGCTCATGCGCTCCGTCGAGCTCGGCCCGCATCATCCGGCGTAACAGCCCGCGCCGCCGATGAGTCGGCGAGACGCCGACGACCGTCGTTCCGGAGCACGCCAGCTCGCCTCCGGGAACCGACAGGGCAAGCGGAAACGAGCCCGCCCCGGCGACGACGACAGCGCCGTCCCACACAGCGTGCATCCGCTCGGTCGGGATGAGCTGGGCGAACTGCTGGGACAGCTCGTCGCCGGGCTCCATCCCGAAGTACTGGCCGATCGCCATCAAGGCGCTCTGGAACTCCGCCGGATCGGCGCAACGCCGAAGCTCGAAACTCATCTGAACCGAACGGTAGCGACGTCGAGCCGACGCTCGAGCTCGTAGATGCCGCACAACCCGTACACCGCGGGCGAGCAAACGAGAATCGGTCGGCGAACGGTTTGCCCATGCTCGTCCGACCGCCTGCAGGGCGAGCCGGTGGGGTCGGCTATTCGTTCGGGGTGAGCTGAACGACGAGGCGCGTCTCGCCGTTCGCATCCCGCGGGCCGAGATCGCGCACCACTCCACGACGCCTGCCTACCTCGACAGGGTCCCCGACCTCGAGCGGTAGCTCGAAGCTGATGTGGCCGGTGGCCAAGACGCTGTCTCCCTCTCGGAGCTCGTAACGGTAGGTGGTCAAGGTCATGGCCGCAGCACGCTAGCCGGAAAGGCATGCCTCGACGAGCGTTCAGCGGAAGCGGGGAGTTCGGCGTTTCTGGCGCGAGTGTCTCGGCCGCTGTGGGTCGAGCTCTTCCAGAGCCGTGCCGGCGCCGCGGGCCACCGTCGTCAGCGGGTCGTCGTCGATGTGGACCTCGAGGCCGGTCTCGCGCCGGATCAGCTCGTCGAAGCCGCGGAGGAGGGCTCCTCCGCCCACGAGGCTGAGGCCGTGGTTGGCGATGTCGGCAGAGAGCTCGGGCGGTGTCTGCTCGAGCAGGTTCTTGATCGCATCCACGATCTGGGTGAGCGGCCGCTCGAGCGCGCCCCTGACCTGCACGGCGTCGATGCTCACCCGTCGCAGCATCCCGGTGACCGGATCGCGGCCGGCGACCTCGCCCGAGCCCGCGACCTCGCTGACAGGAAGGGCGCTTCCGACCTCGAGCTTGAGCCGCTCCGCTTGCTCCTGACCGATCAGGAGCTGCCCGTGCTGCTCGACCATCTTCACGATCGCATCGTCGAGCTCGTAGCCGCCCACCTTGATCGAGTGGGCGACGACCAGGCCGCCGAGCGCCGTGACTGCGATCTCGCTCGTGCCGCCGCCGATGTCGACGATCATCGAGCCGACCGACTGGCCCACTGGCAGTCCCGCGCCGATCGCGGCCGCCAGCGGCTCGTCGATCAGCGAAGCGTGCGTCGCCCCCGCCGCGAGTGTCGCCTGCTCGACCGCGCTTCGTTCGACGGGCGTGATCCCGCTGGGCACGCAGACGATCACGTGCGTCCGGAAGCGAGAGCCGCCGAGCACGCGGCGGATGAAGTGGCGCAGCATCTGCTCGGTCGTCTCGAAGTCGGCGATCACGCCATGGCGCAGGGGCCGCGTCGCCTTGATGTGCGCCGGCGTCCGTCCGATCATGCGCCATGCGTCTGCACCCACCGCCTGCACCTCGCGCGTGCGCTCGTCGATCGCCACCACCGACGGCTCGAACAGCACGACGCCTTCGCCTCGACGGAAGACGACGGTGTTCGCCGTTCCCAGGTCGACCGCGAGCTGCCGGGACGATGGCCGATTTCCGAGCCTCACCCGGAACGCCGACCCGACGAGCGACACCGACACATCGCACACCACACCGAGCTACCCACACACCGAGCTACACATCCTGCCGAGGCTACCGGGGTGATGGCCCGAGCCTGGCCCGGAGCGGGTTATGCGCGGCTCGGGCCGCCGATCGACGGCGGCGCCGCGGCCGGCGGCAGTGAAGGCGAGCCTTGCGCGAGGATCATGCGACAGAACTCCTCCACCAGGAAGGGGTCGAACTGGGTGCCGGCGCAGCGGCGGAGCTCTCCGATTGCTTCGGTGGCGGCGATGAGGCCTCGATAGGGGCGCGGGTTGGTCATCGCGGTGAAGGCGTCGCAGATCGTGACGATGCGCGCCGCGTCGGGGATCGCGGTACCGGCGAGCGCGTCGGGGTAGCCGGTACCGTCCCAGCGCTCGTGGGTCGATCGCACGAGCTTCGCGATCGTCCGGAAGGCGGGTGCGCCGGCGAGGATCCGCTCTCCCACGGTGGTGTGGCGGCGGATGAAGTCCCACTCGTCGCTGCTCAACGGGCCGGGTTTCTGGAGCACCTCGTCGGGGATCGCGAGCTTGCCGATGTCATGGAGCTCGGCCACCAGTCGGAGCTCGACGATCGCCTCCTCGCTCAGATTGAGGCGGGCGCCGAGCGAGGCCGCGAGCTCGGCGACCTGGCGAGCGTGGTGCGCGTCGCGATCGTGCTCGGTGAGGACGTGGGTGAGCGCGTCCTCGCTCCGCCCGCGACTGCGGTAGAGCAACGCCTTGTGGGCGTAGAGGCGCTCGTCGGCGACGCGCAGTGCGCCCGGCGGATCGTCTGCTTCGTCGGGAAGCATCGCTGCGCCGCAGGAGGCGGTGATGGCGAAGCCCTCGCCTTCGTCGGTGAGCGCTGTCAGTGCAGCGTCGATCACCGCTTCCGGGTCGTTCTCGGCGAGTGAGGCGAGAACGCAGAACTCGTCTCCGCCAAGTCGATAGGTGGTGGCTCGGCCCGCGAACGCGGCCTCGAGCTTCGCAGAGAGCCTCGCCAGCAATGTGTCGCCGCTCGGGTGGCCGAAGCGGTCGTTGTAGCCCTTGAACCCGTTCAGGTCGAGGATCACGAGCACGAACGCGCTCGGACGCTCTCTGCCGAGCTCCCGCTCGAGGTCGTGCAGGAGCTTGCGGCGGTTCCCCAGCCCGCTCAGCACGTCGGTGAGCGAAAGGGCCCGCGCTCTTCCGAGCAGGCGGGTGTTCTCGCCGACGCTGAGCGCGGTGCGCACGAAGACGGTGGTGACGGTGGCCCCGGCGAGCCAGACTGCGAGCGGATTGAGATGGCGGATGAGATGGTCGCCCATCAGGACCGCAAGCGCGGCCAGCCCGAACGCGATCGGAGCCGCGCCGAGCAACCGTCCTTCGAGGTCGATCGCGTGCTCGCGATCGCGTCGATGCCAGCCGGCGGCCGCGAGCAGGAGCAGCCCCATGGGCCAGAGTGCGTCGAGCAGCGTCCCCTCCGAGTAGCTCCCGTTCGCACTCAGCATCAGGTAGATGGTGTCGGCGGCCATGATCATGATCAGTGCGGCGCCGAGGGAGGCCCAATCCCGGCCGGGCCGCCACCTCGTGACCGCGAACGCGAAGACCGTCAGGCCGAGCAGCACGATGTCCGCGAGCGGGTAGGCGAGTCCGACGGCCACCGTCACGGAATGGCCGCTCGTGTGGGCGAGCACGACCTGGAACAACACCGCCGCCCCGACGGTCGCTGTGCCGAGCGACGCGATCAGCCCGTCGAGCCAGACGCTGCGATTGAAGGAAGAGATCCGGGACTTGACGAGCAGCAGCAGCGCGACATAGCACCCCGGGTAGAACGCGAGATAGAACGGATCGGCCGCCGACGGCGTCGGCGCGTTGCCGCCGTACACGAAGTCGAACAGGACGTCGCCCACCCCGAACGAGAGCACTGACAACCCGAGCACGGTCCACGCGGCCCGTTCGCGGCGAATCCAGGCGGCGCGGAGTCCGCATCCGACCGCCGCGAACAGCTCGAGCCCGTCGGCCAGCCACTGATCGATGGGCCGATCGAGCCGGCCGCCGCCGATCCCGAGCCCGAGATGCGCGACCAACAGAACGACCCCGCACAGGGCCGCACCAGCCCAGCCGCGCACGACCATGTGGCGGCTGTGGCTCAGGGAACGAACGTCGACTTCCACCACCCCTCCTCATCGGCCGCGCGAGCGCGTCGCTTGAGTGGCAATGCGCTCGACGATCGACGTGCGACGGTTCGGCTGTCGTGTCTTCCCCGGACGACGTCGAGGAGCGAGGGACGCTGTAGGCCGCGGAGCTGAGTGCCGTCGTGACCTCAGCTCCGCGACGCGACGCAGGTTACGCCCGCCCGTCCTTCTCCGCGCGCTCGGCCGCGTCGGTCAGGTCCTCGTCCGGTAGCGGAGGTCGCGCCGGCCGGGCTGTTGCTCGCGCTGGCGCTCGTGCGGCCAATCGCTGCTGTGTCCCGAGCGCTCGTCGAAGGGCTGCTCGGCGCCGGTGGCGGCGTGAGTCGGCGGCCGCCGACCGAGCGGCGGCGCGCCTGCCGTCGCGCGCTGGTGCTGCACGGCCTCGGCTACCTCTCGCTGAACGCGATCCTGATCGAGCAGGCCTACGCGTCCGAGCTCCTCGTCTGCATGCTGTCCTTTTCGTGGATTCGCGGATGTGATCTCCGCTCGGGTCGGACTGTGGCACGCCCTGCGCCCGGGGGCGCTCGAGCGACGCGCTCGGGAACGGCAGGGCACCCGATCTGCAGGCGTCAGGGGCGACCCCCGGCCTGGGACAGTTCGGCCGCCAGGAACTCGATCAGCAGCCGAGCGAGCTCGTCGGGCGCTTCCTCCGAGACGTGGTGCCCGCAGTCGATCTCTGCGGTCCGAACGTCTGTTGCCCAGGCGCGCCAGATCTCGGCGAGTTCGACGCCGTAGTCGAGCTCCGGGTCGTCTCGGAGAAGGGAGACGAGGAGTAGCGGGCAGCGGATTCGTCGTCCGGCGGTGCGGTCGGCCTCCTCGTCCTCTCGATCCTCGCGGAGACCGGCGCGGTAGTCCTCCAGCATCGCATGTACGACCGCGGGATCGTGGAGCGCGCGCTGCAGATCGGTGTACGCCTCGCTGCCCATGCGCTCGGGCGTCGCTCTGTACCACGCGTCGGGATCGGCCTCGATGAGAGGCTCGGCCGGCTTGTCGAGCTGGCCGTAGAACCACCAGTGCCACCAGTCGCGCGCGAACCGCCAGTCTGTCCGCTCGAGGCGCTCGACGAGCGGCATGCCCTCGAGGATCACGAGACGGTCGACGACCGCCGGGTACGAGAGCCCGAGCCGCGTTGCGACGTACGCGCCCCGGTCGTGACCGACGACTGCATATCGCTCATGACCGAGTGTGCGCATCACGCCGACGATGTCGTCGGCCATCGCCCTCTTGGTGAACGGCCCGTCCGTCGACGATTCGCCGTAGCCACGCAGATCCGGGCAGACGACCCTGTGGTGGGTCGCGAGCCGCGCCGCGACCATGTGCCACGTCGCGTGTGTCCGGGGATGCCCGTGGAGGAGGACGACGGGCGGGCCGTCTCCTCCGTGGCGGACGCGCAATCTCGCACCGGCCCCGCTTTCGATGTGTTCCAGCTCGAACCCCTCGAAGAATGCCATGGCTGAGCTCGCATGTACCCGGCCGAAGTGGTAGCGGAACCGCCGAGGATCCTACGGCGAGGCGCGACCCGCTATGTGCGGAGCGCGACGGTGAGGCTCTTCGTGTGGCCCGTCCAGGCGAGGCGCAGGATCAGGCGCCTCGCGTGCCGCGCTTTCGCCGGTACCGCGAGCCGGACGCCGTGTGCGCCTCGTCGAAGCGCGCGACCGACGGTCTCGAGCGTCCGCCCGCCGGGCATGCGAAGTGCGAAGACGACCGTCGTTGCGCCGGAGAGGCGGACGGTGAGTACGACCTCCCGCCGCTTCCCGATCACGATCGAGCGCAAGTGCGCGACGGCGATCGTCAAGGCTTTCGCGACCGCCACGGCCGCCGGCGGACGGAGAGGCGACGGGTTCGGGCTGACGCCCGCGCCCGCTCCGCTCGGGCCGCTGCCGGTGCTCCCGCCGCTCCCGCCGCTCCCGCCGCTCCCGCCGGAGCCTGTCACGCCTCCGCCGGCGGTGGGAGTCACCGGGTTCGACGCGGCCGACGCGGGACCGGTCCCCGCTGCGTTCGCGGCCGTGACCGTGAAGGTGTAGGTGGTTCCGTTTGCGAGCCCTGCGACGACGGCCTGGCCGGCGGAGCCGGACACGGTCGCGGTCTGCCCACCGGGCGAGGCGATCACGGTGTACGAGGTGGTCGGCGTGCCGCCGTTCGATGCGGGGCCGGTGAACGCGATGGTTGCCTGGCCGTCGCCGCCGCTCGCCGAGACTCCCTCCGGCGACCCGGGAGGCGCCGTGTAGGCGATCGTCGAGACGGCCGAGGCCGAGGAGGTGCCGTCGCCGACGGTCCACACGATCGTCCGGGAGCCGCCGGCGCCGGTCGTGCCGGAGAACGACACGCTGTCGAGTACGGATTGGTAGGCGGAGATGCTCGCTGTCCCGGTCAACGAGAGCGTCCCGTTGGAGTAGGAGGCCGAGATCCCGGTTCCGCCTACGGCCGCGGAGAGCGAGTCCCCGGGGCTGAGCCCGGCGGAGAGAGCACCCGACGCGGAGGTGAGCGTGGGGCTCCCGGTGTCGGCCGGAGTGAGCGCGGAGTCCACGGCCACCGGAGCGCCACCCTCGGCGTAGGTGACGGTGTTGCCGCCGCCCGTCAGGGTCAGCGTCGCCGCGGGAGCCGTGACGACCTCGACCTGCGTCGCGCTCGTCGAGCCGGCGGACGCGGTGACCGTCGGCGTGCCCGCGGTCGAGTCGAGCATGTAGAAGGTTGCGCTCGTCGATCCGGCCGGAATCACGACCTGCAGCGTCGGCGTCCAGGGCCCTGTGGGCGAGGTCGAGAACGAGCCGCCCGGAGAGCTCGACGAGAGCTCGACCGGCGTGTCGACCGGGAGGGCGGTGACGATCCCGCCGATCGCCGGCTCGACGGTCATCGCCGCGGTCGGAGAGGTGGCGCCGACGGTCTGTGGCGGCGAGCCGAAGGCGGGGCTCGTCGGTGTCCAGGCCGAGAAGGTGCTCCAGGCGGGCGTGAACGCGGCGCCGTCGACCCCCGCCGTGCACCAGGGAGGGGTGCAGGCCCCGGCGCCCGGAGCCGAGGGATCGCCCGAGACTGCGATCGCCGCGGCGATCCTCGAGGCGATCGCGGTCGACTCGCTGCTGAAGTCCGACGAGGAGAGCCCGAGCGAGTTCGACGGGTCCCAGGCGAAGCCGATCCGGTCGCCGCCGAGCCCGAGCGCGGCGTCGTAGGAGCGCATCGCGTCGACCTGCGCGGAGACGTAGTCCTCCATCTGGTCGTAGGGAATGGCGGTGTAACCGAAGGAGCCGCTCCAGGCCCAGGCGGCGTTCGCGAGGGCGCCGTAGCTCGCCTGCAGGTACGAGGCCGCCGCCGCGCCGGTCGACGGTGAGACCGATGCGAGCTCCTGCATGTGCTCCAGGTAGGCGTTCAGGTAGGAGAGCCTGGTCTGGATATCGGCGCCGGAGACGCCGTAGTCGCGCGCGTCGCCGTAGGTCTCCTGCATGAAGTCGCTGACGTACGAGCTCACGTCTCCCCAGAACCCGGCGTCCTGCAGCCACGACTCGAGATTTGCCTTGTAGAGACCGAGTGAGACGGATGCCTGGGAGATCCCTTCGACGAAGACGACGCCTCGCTCCGGCTGGCCGCCGCTTCCGTCGTACAGGCCGTGGACGAAGTCGCGCGCGTTCTGCCGGGCGCTGCCCGCACCCGTCCGGACGGCGGACGAGAGCTCGTCGACGCCCCACGAGTCGCCGGCGCCCACGTCGAATCCGGCAGCCGCCATCCGCGTCCTCGCCTCGACGCCGGCCTGGTACCACGAGCCGCTGTTGCTCGCGGCCCACCCGGCCCACGCTGTGTAGTTCACCTCGGCGATCGCGTGGAAGTTCGGGCCGAGTGCCCGGATCGGGCCCGCGACGCCACTTCGCATCTGCGTCTTGTCGGCGGCGAGCGGAGGCACCGAGACGTAGTACTGGGCGCACGGCGACGCATCCGCAGCGAGCGACTGGGCGAGCGCGAGCGACCCGGTCGCCGCGTAGAAGACGGCCCGGAGCGGCCGGCAGCCGCTGCCCGCGGCAGCGCTGCCGGACGGCCCCGAGACACAGCTCAAGAGGACGCCGAGCACGACGCCTGCAACCACCTTTGCGCGCAAGAAACCCCCAGTACCCGCCGCGGCGCAACGCACGCGAACATTCCGAGAGACCAGCGTAGCGGCGCGGATTTTCGGGATTCGTAAGGATCGCCACCGGCAGCGGGCTTGCCCCCGGCAGCGCCGGCAGGGCAGACGCCGGCGAAGCGGGGCGTGTGGCCGAAGGACTCTGCCGATACGAGCACTGCGACGTCGATCCGCTCGAGGTCGAACCGAGGTTCGCGAGAACCCTAGGGCGGGTTGGCGGCCGATGCTCGTCGGAGTGGGAGGCTGATGACCGCGCCTCCGCTCTGTTCGTTGCGGATGGTCACGCCGGCGTGTTGATGTTCGAGGAGGCGTTTGGCGATCGCGAGGCCTAGCCCGGCGCCGCTGTCGGAGCTCCCGGCTGCCGGGGCTCCGCGGATGCCGGGCTCGAAGACGTGGGGGAGGAGGCTCGGTTCGATTCCCGGTCCGTGGTCCCGGACGGTGATCTCGACAGTCGACTCGTCGGCGGCGGCCCAGTTGAGGTGAATCGGGGTGCCCGGCGGGCTGTAGCGGAGGGCGTTGTCGAGGATGTTCGTTTGATCCGGTCGCGGTCGACGATGGCGCCGAGCGCCTGGTCGCCGTCGAGGTCGAACCTGTTGTCTCGGAGGCGGGTCGTGTCGAGCAGCGCCTGTCCTCGGCCTGACTCGCCAGCTCGTCGAGGAGCTCGCCGGCGCTCGGGCCGCGCACGGCGCCGATTCGATCGAGGCGATCACGCGTCTCCGGGGCCACCCGGATCGTTGCAGTTGCCGCCAGGGTTAGGCGAGGCCGTCGGGAGATGCGGTGGCCCGACGAAGGCTCACGGAACATGAGCGTGACGTGCCGGATTTCGACCAGCGGTGACCAGACACGCTCATACGATGCTCCGACTCTTACGAAAGGCTCGATCAGCGGGAGGTTCGACTCTTCTCGGGGGCTCACAAGCTTGTTAGCGTCCCCGGACGCGACGACGCGCCCCGAGACGGCGCCGGACAGACCGGGCCTCTCCGGGGTACCCTGTGTCTCGGCCCGATCGGAGCCCTGGTTCTCGGCCGCCGTCGATGCGACACTTGCAGGTGAGATGAGCGCCGATCCACGACTCGATCGACATCAGCTCGTTCCGGGGAGCGCCGCAGACTGATTCTCGTCTTGCTACGGGAGCGTCGGAGCGTCACCGTCGGGGCGGTCGAGCAGCATTTCGGTGTCTCGCCGATGACTGCGCGCCGCGACCTCGCCACTCTCGCCCGCGACGGGCACGCACATCGACGTGCCTAGATGCGCGTCGGCCTGTTTCTCACCTGCATCGTCAACACGGTCAGCCCCGAGATCGGGAGGGCGACGGTCTGCGTGCTCGAGCGCCTCGGCCACGAAGTCGTGTTCCCGGAGGACCAGACCTGCTGCGGCCAGCTGCACGCGAACAGCGGCTACCGAACGGAGGCGACGGCTCTGGCGAGGCGATTCGTCCGGGTGTTCTCCGGGCTCGAGACGATCGTCGCGCCGTCCTCGTCGTGCGTCGGCATGGTCAGGGACATCTATCCGGTCCTTGCGCGCGAGAGCGGTGACGAGAGCTTGCAGCACGACGTCGCAGCCCTCGTGCCACGCGTATTCGAGCTGTCGGAGCTGCTCGTGAAGCGGCTGGACGTGACGGATGTGGGCGCGTCGTTCCCACACCGGGTCACCTACCATCCCACGTGCCACTCGCTGCGAGTCACCCGGGTGGGCGATGCCCCGCTCCGGCTCCTCGAGGCGGTCCACGGGCTCGATCTCGTCGACCTCCCCGACGCAGACGAGTGCTGCGGGTTCGGCGGCACCTTCGCCGTCAAGAACGCCGACACGTCGTCGGCGATCGTGATCGACAAGTGCCGTGCGATCGTGGCGACCGGCGCAACGGTCTGCACGGCTCTCGACGGGTCTTGCCTCATGCAGATCGGCGGCCGCCTCTCGCGCCAGAACGCGGGCGTGCGCGCCCTCCATCTCGCCGAGATCCTCGCCGCGACGGAGGCGTCATGACCGACGCAGTCCGGCCGTTCCCGTCCGCCGCCCGCGACGCCCTCGCCGATGCCGCGCTCCGCGCCAACTTGCGCAACGCGACGGGCACGATCCGGGACAAGCGCGCCCGCGTCGTCGGCGAGCTGCCCGACTGGGAGGATCTCCGCGAAGCGGGCCGCGCGATCAAGGCTGACGTCCTTGCCCACCTCGACGGCTACCTGATCCAGTTCGAGGAGGCCGTCACCGCTGCCGGCGGTCGGGTGCACTGGGCGCGCGACGCGGCCGAAGCGAACCGGATCGTGCTCGACGTCGCCCGTAGCCACGGCGTCACGGAGGTCGTCAAGGTCAAGTCGCTCACGACCGACGAGATCGGCCTCAACGACGCTCTCGCAGCGGGTGGGGTGGAGGCGATCGAGACCGACTTCGCCGAGCTGATCCTCCAACTCGACGGCGACTGGTCGTCGCACATCCTCGTTCCCGCGATCCACAGAAACCGCACCGAGATTCGCGACCTGTTCAGGCGCACGATCGCGAGCAAGACCATCTCCGACGACCCTCGCGACCTCGCGGAGGCCTCGCGCGTCTACCTCCGCGAGAAGTTCCTGAGCGCGCGCATGGCCGTCAGCGGCGCCAACTTCGGTGTCGCCGAGACCGGAACCGTCTGCGTGGTCGAATCCGAGGGCAACGGCCGCATGTGCACCACGCTGCCGCCGGTACTGGTCACGATCCTCGGAATCGAGAAGCTCGTCCCGAGCCTCGCCGACCTCGAGGTCTTCCTGCAGCTTCTGCCCCGCTCGTCGACCGGCGAACGGATGAACCCGTACACCTCGCTCTGGACGGGCGTGTCGCCGGGCGACGGCCCGGAGGAGTTCCACGTCGTGCTTCTGGACGCCGGCCGGACGCGGGTCCTCGCCGATCAGGTCGGGCGTCAGGCGCTGCACTGCATCCGCTGCAGTGCGTGTCTCAACGTCTGCCCCGTCTACTCCCGCACGGGCGGCCATGCGTACGGCTCGATCTATCCCGGGCCGATCGGAGCGATCCTCACGCCACAGCTCCACGGTGTCGAGCACGCGCCGTCGCTCCCGTTCGCCTCGAGTCTCTGCGGTGCCTGCTACGAGGTGTGCCCGGTCAAGATCGACATCCCGAGCGTGCTGCTGCATCTGCGCGCGAACGTCGTGCAAGCCTCCGGCAGCCTGGCGGAAGGGTGGGTGATGAAGGCCGTCGCCTGGACGTTCGGCGGAAGGAAACGGCTCGCGTTCGCGCACCGGTTCGGTCGGCTCGCCCAGCGCCCGTTTCTCCACGGGAAGATGATCCGGAGACTTCCCGGGCTCGCGGGCTGGACGCGCACGAGGGACCTGCGCCCGCTCTCGGGCGAGACCTTTCGCGACTGGTGGAGGCGACGGCCGTGAGCGCCTCGCGCGAGGCGATTCTCGGGCGTATCCGGAGTGCCGTTGCCGATGCACCCGAGAGCCTCGGCATCGCTCGTACCTATCGTCGGTACGGGACGCTCGAGCGTGCGGCGCGACTGGATCTCCTCAGCGAGCGGATCGCCGACTACCGGGCCGATGTTCACAGAGTCGCCGCAGCCGACCTCCGTACGGCGATCTGGGACGTCTTCGCGAAGCGGGCAGCCAGGCGGATCGGCGTCGCTCGCGGCGTCCCCCCCGAATGGCGCCCGGCCGAGCTCGATCTCGTCGAGGACGGCGAGCTTTCGCCGAGGGAGCTCGACCGGCTGGATGGTGTCCTGACCGGCTGCACCGTCGCGATCGCCGAGACCGGGACGATCGTGCTCACGGCGGGGCCCGCCGAGGGAACACGAGCCCTCACGCTCGTCCCCGACCTGCACGTCTGCGTCGTCGGCGAGGAGCAAGTCGTCGAGCTCGTGCCCGAGGCCATGGCCGTGCTCGAGGATCTCGTCCGCCGAGAGCGCCGACCGATCACGTTCATCTCGGGGCCGTCGGCGACCTCGGATATCGAGCTCAGCCGCGTCGAGGGCGTCCACGGCCCGCGCACGCTCGTCGTCCTCATCGTCGCTCAGGACCGCTGATGACCCGGCGAACCGGCCTCGTCCTTCGTGCCCGGCGCGACAACGGTCGACCGGTACGTCGAGGTGCACGAGCGTGTCTGGCCGGAAATGCCGACGCGTACGCTCGGCCGGAATCCGGAACTACGCGATCTTCGTGGCCGGCACCGATGTCTTCGGCTATCTCGAAGCCGACGATCTCGAATCCGCGGCTCGCCGGCCGGCGTCGCCGGCCGTCAGCGCCCGTTGGGAGGACGCGATCGCCGGGCTGCGGGAGGAGCGGGTCTCCGAAAGCGGGCCTGAACCGCTCGAGTAGAGCTTCCGGCTGGACTGATCAATGCGCTTGACGTCCGGCCGGGCCTCGCACCCGACCTCAGCGGTTACGCGTTTCGGACCGCGGCCATCAGCAGCAGGCCGCCGTCCACGACGAAGGAGTGGCCGGTCGCGTAGGACGCACCGGGGCCGGCGAGCCACGAGACGAGTGAGGCGATCTCGTGGGCCGAGCCCGGCCGGCCAAGCGGGATCCCCGGCCGCTGCCGCGTCGCGGGGTCGACGTCCTCCTGCCCCGTCATCGGCGTCGCGATCTCTCCCGGGGCAATCGCGTTCACGGTGATCCCGTGGTCGGCCAGCTCGAGCGCCATCTGCTTCACGAGCCCGCCGAGCCCGTGCTTGGCGGCGGTATAGGCGCTCGACGAGGGCAGCGGAACGTGCTCGTGAACGGAGGTGACGGCGACGATGCGCCCGCCGTTCCCGCCCGCAACCATCGCCCGCGCCGCGCGCTGGAGACCGAGGAACGCGCCGTCGAGATCGACGGCGAGCGTATGGCGCCAGTCCTCCCACCCGAGCTCCAGAAAGGGAGCCGGGCGCGAGGTGCCGGCGTTCGATACGAACACGTCCAGCCCGCCGAGCGCCGCGACCAGCTCGTCGATCACGGCGGCGGCACCAGGAAGCTCGGCAAGGTCGAGGCGTCGCACCTCCGCCCGGCGCCCGAGGGCGCGCACCTCCTGCGCGGTCTCGTCGGCGCCGTCCTCGTCTTCGTGCCAGGTCACGCCGACGTCGAAGCCGTCGCGAGCGAGAGCGACCGCCGTGGCTTTGCCGATCCCCGAATCGGAGCCGGTGACGACGGCGGCGGGCACATCCACCACTGTTGCCGCCGTCGCAGCGCTGAAACCAGGCGACCCGAGCAGCGCGCCTTCCAAGCTCCCTCCCGCGAGGATCTGGCGCCGCGCTGCGCTCATCCGTCTGCCTCCGTGCGACGGGGTCAGGGCGAGCCCCGTCCATGGCAGGCTTCCCGGTGATGCGGCGAGTTCACCTTTCGAGATCGGTCTGGGTGATCGCGACTGCGCAGCTCGCGGTTCTCGTCGCGACGAGCACGCGGTACGGCTATCACCGGGACGAGCTCTATTTCATCGTCTCCGGTCAGCACCCGGCGTTCGGGTATCCCGATCAGCCGCCGCTTGTCCCGCTGCTGTCCGCGGCACTCCACGGGCTCGCGCATTCGCTGCTCCTGTTGCGCATCCCGTCGGCGCTGATCGCGGCGGCGACGACCGTCGTCTCCGCCTCGATCGCGCGTGAGGTGGGCGGGACGCGGCGTGCGGAGACGATCGCGGCGGCATGTACGGCTTCGTCGGGCTTCGCGCTCGCGGTCGGGCATTTCGTCACGACAACGACTCCCGACCTGCTGAGTACGACGCTGTTCCTCTGGCTGGTGGTTCGCGCGCTCGTTCGCCGGAGCGGATCGGCGTTACTGGCGGCCGGTGTCGTCGTCGGGATCGGCTTCGAGGCGAAGCCGCAGGTCGGGATCGTCGCCGCCGTTACCGCCGCGACGGTCGTAGCCATAGGACCGCGTTGGACACTTCGATCCTGGTGGACGGGTGCGGCCGTGCTCGTTGCCGTGGCGCTCGCTGCGCCGTACCTGGTCTGGCAGCAGCTCCATGGCTGGCCGCAGGTCGCCGTGGCGCACAACATCGGCGGCAGCGCCGAGGGCGGGCGTATCGGCTTCATCCCGTTCCAGCTCCTGATGGTGAGCCCGGTGCTCGTCCCGGTCTGGATCGCCGGACTGCTCGTCCCGTTCCGCCGGCCGGCGTTCCGCGACCTGCGCTGCATCCCGATCGCCTACATCGTCCTCGGTGTGCTCTACCTCGCCGGGAACGGCAAGGCCTACTACCTTGCGAGCCTCTACCCGGCCCTGCTCGGGATCGGCGCACTGCCGGCCGCGGAGTGGACGCTGCGGAAACGTGGCCGTACGGGTGCGATCGCCGCGGCGACCGTCGTCTCGGCCCTGATAGCCGGCCTGATCGCGCTGCCGCTGCTTCCGGAGCGTCAGCTCCAGGGGAGCTTCCCGATGGCCGTCAACCCGGATCTCGGGGAGACGGTCGGCTGGCCGCGCTTCGTCGACACAGTGACCCGCGCGTGGCGGTCGATCCCGCCCGGCGAGCGGGCGCGGACGGCGATCTTCACCAGCAACTACGGCGAAGCGGGAGCGGTCGACGTGCTCGGACGGTCGCGCGGCCTCCCTCGCGCCTACAGCGGCCACAACGGCTTCAGCGAGTGGGGCGAGCCGCGCGCAAGCGACACGAGCGCGCTGCTGATCGGATTCGACGACGCTACCGACGCCGCGCCCGAGTTCAGCCGCTGCCGCCGGCTCGCCCGTATCGACGACGGCGTCGGGCTCGACAACCAGGAACAAGCCCTACCGGTGCTTCTCTGCCGACCGACCGCCTCGTGGGCCTCTCTCTGGCCGAAGCTCCGCCACTACGACTAGACCGCGGATCTCGTCGAGATCGACGTCTCGCCGTGGCGCGGAACCCAGTCTAGGTCGAGAGGAGCACGCGCGGTGATTGCCCGGGGACGAAGGCAGTCACGATCCAGCCGTCGTATTCGGCGAGATCTGCCGGCGCGTTCATGCTGACCCTCGCGTTCCCGGATCGGCCGGTCTGGAAGATCCCGCAGAGCACGACGGGTTTGCCTTTCTTGGTCAGGTAGAGCATGTAGAACGTGTCTTTCGGGAGCGTCGGCAGCTTCCGAATGCTCATCAGGAGCGGCCGGTTGCCGTTCGGGTCGGCTTTGCCCACGTTGATCAGAGCGCTCGCGGCCGTCGCAGATCCAAGGCCGTGCATCGGCCGGGTGAAGCCCGTCTGGAAGCCGCCGTGCCCGAGTGCGGAACCGATCGCGAGGCCGATCGCGATCGCGATCGACGCGACCGCGGCCAGGCCGACAGCGCCGTGTGCCCACGATCTCGGGATCCACGAGCGGCGGCTGTGAGAGGGGGTAGGGGGTAGGGGGTCGAGTGACGGCGGGGGAGTCGCCGAGAGAAGCAGCTCATGGACTCGCCTCAACTCCTCGCGCTCCTCACCGGAGACCTCGCCGCCGACGAGGTCGTCGAAATCGATGGTCATTGCATGTCCTCTCTCAGCGCTTCGGCCAGACGCTTGAGTGCCGCACGCGTCCTCGTCTTGACGGTGCCGAGCGGAAGCCCGAGCCGCTCGGCGATCTCGCTCTGTGAGAGCTCGCCCCAGTAGGCGAGCTCGACCAGTTGCCGCTGGTGATCCGGGAGCGTCGCGAGCGCGCGATGGACACAGAAGGAACGCCATGCCTGCTCGGCGCGCTCCGCCGGGCCCGGCTCGTCGGAGGGCTCGTCGGACGGCTCGGCGGCCGGCTCGGGCCGCTTTCGCCAGCGGCTGATGATCGCGTTTCTCGTGATGGCGTAGAGCCACGATGCGCCGGGGCCGAACTCGGGCCGGTACGTGGCCGCCGACCGCCAGACCGACGTGAGCGCCTCCTGGACCGCATCCTCGGCTCGACCGCGGTCGCGGAGGCGGTTGATCGCGAGCCCCAGCATCGCGTGGTGATAGCGCCCGTGGAGCTCGTCGAACGCTTCGCGGCTACCTGACGCGACCGCCACGAGGAGCTCCCCGTCGCTCATTCCCTGCAACGAGGATCCCGCCGCAGCCCGGTGTTTCTGGGCAGATCCTGCGCGTGAGCGATCGACGGCGAATTCCATCTCCAACTGGACCTACGCAGGGTCGGACCGACCGGTTTCGCCACTTGCCGACGTGCGCGATCGGGCCGTCCGCACGACATCCTCGTCCGTCCCGGCACGCGGGCGCAGGTCGCGCCGCACCGTTCCAGCACCGCCGGAGAAGTAAAGATCGGATGTTACTCAGGGTGTCGATCGATCACGGCGGTATTCTCCGCATCCTTGCTTGAAGACATCGGATGATTGCGGCCATCGATTGCCATCAGCATTTCTGGGATCCGGCCCGCGTGCCGCTTCCGTGGCTGCGGCCTGAGCATGCGCGGATCGCGCGGCGGTTCGAACCCGAGGATCTGGAGCCGCACCTGGCCGCAGCGGGGGTCGAGCGGACGATCCTCGTCCAGAGTGCCTGCGCCGAGGAGGACACCGAGCTGATGCTCGCGCACGCGCGAGCTCACGAATGGATCGCTGCTGTCGTCGCATGGCTCCCTCTCGAGTCCGCCGAGCAGACCGCGGCCTGTCTCGAGGTCCTCGCGTCCGAGCCGAAGCTCCGCGGAGTCCGCCACCTGATCCATGACGAGGCCGACCCTCACTGGATCCTGCAGCCGAGTGTTCTCGAGAGCCTCCGACTCGTCGAGGAGCGGGGGCTCGTGCTCGAGCTTCCGGCCGTCTGGCCGCGCCACCTTCCGGACGTACCGGAGCTCGCACGCTCGTTCCCCGCACTGACGATCGTCGTCGACCATCTCGGCAAGCCTCCGCTGGACGCCGACGCGCACGACACCGAGGCCTGGGCGCGTGCGCTCGGGTCGGCCGCGGCTGCGGGGCCGAACGTCGCCGCCAAGATCTCGGGGTTGAACACGGCGACGACGAGGCCGGACTGGAGCGGCGCCGATCTCGAGGCATGCGTTCGTACGGCACTCGACTCGTTCGGCGCCGACCGGTTGCTCTGCGGCAGCGACTGGCCTGTCGCGCTCCTCAACGGCGACTACCGTCGGGTGTGGATGGAGACGAGGCGCGCCGTCGCCGCGGTGGCACCGCAGGAGGAGGAGCGGTTGCTCGCGGGAACCGCGAGGCGCCTGTACCGTCTGCCCGACGAGGCTGGCGATGGCGCTCACTGACCAGGCGATCACGAAGATCAAGGAGTTGATCGTGGCCGGCGAGTTCGCGCCCGGCGCCCGTCTGCCGAAGGAGAGCGTCCTCGCCGAACGGCTCGGCCTGTCACGCAACTCCCTCCGCGAGGCGGTACGCGCACTGTCGCTCGTCGGTGTGCTCGAGCCGCGCCAGGGCGACGGCACGTACGTCACGAGTCTCGAGCCGGACCTGCTGCTCGCCGGCACGTCCTTCCTGAGCGACCTGCTGACCGGTCCCACGCTGCGCGAGGTCTACGAGGTGCGGCGAATCCTCGAGCCCGCTGCCACGGCGCTCGCGGCATCGCGGTTGACCGAGCAGGACTACGCGGCGATCGAGGAGTCACTCGAGCGCATGGATGCGGCCGAGACGACGCAGGCGTTCATCGACGCCGACGTCGATTTCCACCGCGTGATCGTGAACGCCTGCGGGAACGCCACGCTTGCTTCGTTGATCCAGAATCTCGCGGGCGGCACCCTCCGGGCCCGCACCTGGCGGGCGATCCACGAGCGTGGCGCCCTCGAAAGCACGAAGAGGCTCCACCACGACATCTACTACGCACTGCGTCAGCGCGACGCCGAGTTCTCGGCTGCGGCCGACCTCGTCCACCTCGCGGCCGGTGAGCGCTGGCTCCTCGGCGTGACCGAGCCCGAAGAGGCGGCCGGAGCGGGCGCGTGACCCGCTCCGGCCGTGCGAGACCGCCTACCCGGCGAACTTCGCTGCGTTCGCCTTGGTGACGAGCGCGGTGCCCGTGTCGACGTTCTTCTGTGCCTTCTTTCCCTGGACGATCGCCCACAGGGTCTTCGCGCCGAGGTAGCCGATGTTGAGCGGGAACTGCGCGACGCTCGCGTTCTCGCGGCCCGACTTGATCTGCGCCACCTCGTCGGGCTGTGCGTCGTATCCGACCATCACGAACGAGGACGGATTGACGTGCGCGTCCGAGAGAGCCTGGTCGGCTCCGACCGCGGGCGGCCCGCAGGCCGAGTACATCGCCGCGAGGTCGGGATTCGCCGTCAGGATCGTCTGGGCCGCGGTGAATCCCTTCGTCTGGTCGCAATCGGTCTCCAACTTGCTGACGATCTTCAGCTTCGCCTTCATGGCGCCGAGGCCCGCCAACATGCCGTTGACGCGGTCGTCGAGCGACGGGCTGCCCGGGACGCCCTCGAGGATCCCGAGCTTCTGACCCGGCTTGAGCCGGGCGGCGATGTACTTGCCCGCGAGCACGCCGCCGTTGTAGTTGTTCGTCGCCACGACGGACGACTTTCCCTTCCAGGTCGGGATGTCGTTGTCGATCAGGACGATCTTCACTCCCTGCTTCTGCGCCGCCTCGAGCGCAGGCACCACGGCCGCGCTGGTCGGCGCGATCGCGATCCCCTTCACCCCGGCGGTGACCATGTCCTGGATTGCGGCGATCTCGCCCGCGTCGTCGGTCGCGCTCTTCCCCTGCGCGAACATGACCGT
>DASZLW010000013.1:0-7968 GCA_035552175.1 Gaiellaceae bacterium
GCGTGCGAGCGACGCCGTGATCTCCTCGACGGGGAGAGCACGTCCGGGGCGGAGCCGGACGAGGTTCGTGTCGAGCACGTACGGAAGGCTGTCCCCCTCCGTGACCCCGACGATCGGCACGCCTGCACGCGAGGCGGCGCGCAGCGCGTCCTCGTCGGCGGGCCCGATCCAGACGAGCGCAGCCGCTCCGGCACGCGGGCTCTCGACGACCGCCGCGTCGTCGCCACCGGAGCGAAGCTCCTTCGCGAGGAGCGGCACGAGCTCGCGCGCCCCTCCGATCGCCACCGGATCTTCGCCGCCCGCGCCGCGGCGAACCTCCTTCAGGACACGGAAGAACGCGAGTCCCTGCTTCGCCTTTCCGATCAACGGCGGCGGCCGCCCCGGGCGTGAATCGCCTGGAGGATGCCGATCCCGGCGAGGTTCGAGATCATCGAGGAGCCGCCGACCGACACGAACGGCAGCGGGATCCCGGTGATCGGGGCGATCCCGATCGTCATCCCGACGTTGACGAACACCTGCACCATGAATGCGAACACGATCCCGGCGGCCACGATCGCTCCGTAGAGGTCTCGCGCTGTCGTCACGATCTTCAGTCCTCTCCAGACGATGAGGAGGTAGAGGAGGAGGAGGATCGAGGCGCCGAGGAACCCCCGCTGTTCGGCCAGCGAGGCGAACGCGAAGTCGGTGTCGTGGGCCGGGAGGTAGTCGAGGGCGGTCTGCGTCGCGCCCGCGACCCCGAGGCCGCGCACGCCGCCCGAGCCGACGGCGATCTTCGACTGCGTGAGGTTGTACGAGGTGGATCCGGCCGCCTGGCCGGTCGCGCTCGCGAAGTCCGTGAGGCGTGCTGTCTGGTAGGGCTTCAGGACGTTGATGCCCTGCGCCGGGAGCCACCAGAGCACGGAGAGGATCCCGACGAGCGCGATCGTCCAGATCACGGCCAGGTGCAGCCAGCGCACGCCTGCGACGAAGAGCACCGCCGTCAGCACGGCCGTGTAGACGATCGCCGTCCCCGCGTCCGGCTGCAGGAACACGAGCATGATCGGGAGCAGGGCGAGCCCGATCGTCCGGAGCGGCACGCCGATCCCGCCCACCTCCTTCGAGCGGTCGGCGATGAACGCCGCGAGCGTCAGCGCGAGCAGCACCTTCCCGAACTCGGACGGCTGGAACGTGAAGAAACCGATGTTGATCCAGCGTTTCGATCCGCGGGTCGCGGCGCCGAACACGAGCACGAAGCCCATCACGCCGATGAACGCGACGTAGATCGCCCGGTAGAGGCGCCGGTAGACCGACGGGTCGACCAGGATCGCCCCGACGAGGAGCAGCGAGCCGGCGGCCGCGTAGAGGAACTGCCGCGACGCGAGGCTTCCGCCGGGATCGTGGCGCGTGATCCCGGCTATCGCCCACACGCCGTATCCGACCGCCCCGCCGGCGGCGCCGAGGAGCAGCCAGTCGAGCCGGCCGATGACGCCGAGGACGCCGACCGCCTGGTGAGCGGGCCGACTCCGGAGACCGCGTGCGCGCGGATCGACTGCTTCGATCGCCATCAGTCGGTGAGGTGCGAGCTCGTTTGCACGTTGTGCTTGTTGAAGTAGGACTCGAAGACCTGCAGTGCCGCCGGCGCCGCGGCCGTGCCGCCGTGCCCGCCGTTCTCGATCACGGCGCAGACGACGATCGACGGATCGTCGGTCGGCCCGTACCCGCACCACCAGGACTGGTTCAGGAGGAGCGGATTCGGGAACCCGGGGACCGTCACGAGCTTCTGAGCCGTTCCGGTCTTGCCCGCGATCGAGATCGGGAACTGGCCGAAGACCCCGTAGGACGTGCCGAGCGTCGAGTGCGTTCCGAGGTACAGCCCCTCCTGGACGGCCTGGAGGTACGACGGATCGACGTGACTCGGCGTCGGCTGCTGCGTCGCGAGCTCCCGCTCGATCACGGGCCCCTGGCCGGAGGTCTCGGAGGGAAGCTCGACGTCCTCGGCAATGTGCGGCGTGACGAGGTTGCCGCCGTTTGCGACCATTGCGTAGAAGCGGGCCATCTGGATCGGAGTCACCTCGAGGTCGCCCTGGCCGATCGCGAGCTGTACCTCGTATCCCGGCTTCCAGACCCGGTCGACGTAGCCCTTGCAGGGCGGCCCGCCGTAGTGCTTGCAGCGCCAGTCCGGCGTCGGCACGAGCCCCGGATCCTCCGGGCCGATGTCGACGCCCGTGTCCGAGCCGAAGCCGAAGCGGGAAGCCCAGTTCTGGAGCGTCGGACCGAGCTTCGAGGAGAGGCTGTAGAAGGACTCGCCGACGCGGTAGAAGTACGTGTCGCAGGATTCGGCAAGCGCCTGGCCGAGCTCCATCGGCTGGTCGACGTACGGGTCCCAGTTCGTGAAGAGCTGACCGTAGTAGCGGACGTCGGGCGTGCACTGGAGGGATTCGGTCGGCGAGAGGATCCGCTCTTCCATCGCCGCGAGCGCCGTGACCGGCTTGAAGGTCGAGCCCGGCGGATAGAGGCCCTGGACTGCCCGGTCGATCCCCGGCGAGTTGTCCTTCGCGGCGACCGTCGGATTGAGAAGGGGTGCGAGCTTCGCGGGATCGCGGCTCACGTACACCGACGGTTTGTAGGTCGGATTCGAGGCGAGCGCAAGGATCGCGCCGGTCTTCGGGTTGAGCGCCACGATCGCGCCGCCGTCGGCGTACGGCTCGCCGTTCTGGCGGGCGAGCTTGATCCCGTAGCTGAGCGCGTGCTCCGCGGCCCGCTGGACGGGAAGATCGATCGTCAATCGCAGGGTGTTGCCCTGCGTCGGGACCTTCAGCTGCTCGAGCGGGCTCGTCGGCTGGCCCAGCGAGTTGACGGTGAGCCGGGCCGTCCCGTCGGTTCCGCGGAGGTAGCGGTCGTAGGTCTGCTCGATGCCTGCCTGCCCCATGTCGTCCTGGGCCTGGTAGCCGAGGCGTTCGGCCGCTTTCAGCTCGTTCTGGCTGATCGGCCCGACGTACCCGACGACCTGCGCGGCGAGCGACTGGTTCGGGTAGCTGCGCAGGTAGCTCTTCTGGAGCTCGACCCCGGGGAACTGGGACGTCCGCTCCTCGAGCCAGGAAAGCTGGTCGGAATGGATCCCGCGGCGGAGGACGACGGGGGTGAGCGGATTTTCCGCGTACGGCCGTATCGCGACGAGGATCTTCGTCACCGGGATCCCAGCCACGAAGGACAGGCCCTGCAGCTCGCGCTCGAGCGGCAGCTTCGACTTCGGGAGGTCGGCCGGCCAGACCTCGAGGCTGATCCCGACCGCGCTCGTCACGAGGACGCGGCCCTTGTCGTCGACGATGTCCCCGCGCCGGGCGTCGGTCCGGACGAGGCGGACGCGGTTGTCTTGCGCCGCGACCCGGTACTTCGTGCCGGAGAGCACCTGCAGCGCCCAGAGGCGCAGGAAGAGGACTGCGAAGACGGCGAGCGCGACGAAGCCGAGGACGGCGACGCGGAGCGCGAGCTGGGGTGTGAAGCGGTACGGCTCCTCGACTCGCGGATCGGCGGGCAGGAAGCGCTTCGACCTCGGTGCGTTAGCCAAGGAGGCGTACCTCGTGCACGCGATCGAGGGCGTCGACGGGCCGGAAGAGCTTCCGCACGAAGCGGTAGACCGGCCAGGTGAGGATGAGGTTCCAGAGCACCGTTGCAGGCAGCCCCGAGAGATACGAGCCCGCCGGCGAGGGCTCGCCGAGCACGAAGTTCAGCGCGAGCGTCCCGACGCCGTAGAGCAGGGTGATCACGCCGACCGAGGTGAACGGCGCGTGGAACCGGTCCTGCGCGGTCGTCTCGCCGTACCGGCCGATCCAGAATCCCGCGAGCGTGAGGAGCAGCGAGGTGAAGCCGAGTGTCGAGAGGTTCGCGGAGTCGATCAGGAAACCGGCGCCGAACCCCGCGAACGCGCCGAAGACCGACCCGCGCAGGAGCGAGACGGCGATGAGGGCGACGAGCACGAGGTCGGGTGTGCCGCCGAGCGGCGAGTAGGCCGCGAGCACGGACACCTGGAAGATGGCGGCCACGAAGAGCAGCGCAAGTGCTTTGAACGAGTCGAAGATCACGCGTGGACCTTCTTCTTCGCGGCTCGCCCGCTCGCGTTCCCGTTCGGGATCAGCACGAGTACCGTCTGGAGCGACGAGAGGTCGACGAACGGCTGGACCTCGATGTCCTGGTAGATGTCGGTGTCGGTGCGGATCGCGCTCGTCACGACGCCGATCGGGATGTTGCGCGGGAAGAGCGACAGGAGCTTGCTCCCCGAGGGAGATCCGGCAGTCACGACCTCGTCGTTCGTCGAGACGAGCTTGTCCTTCCCGATCCGGTCGAGGATCAGCGAGCTGGAACCGGTCCCGTGGTCGACCATGCCCACGGCGGCCTGGTTCTGCTCGTCGACCGCACGGACGAAGCTCGACGGATCGGTGATCAACGTCACCCGCGACTCGGTCGCGAAGACCTTCGAGATCGTCCCGACGAGCCCCGCGTTCGTCACGACGACGTCCTCGAGCGCGATCCCGCGGTTCGAGCCCGCCGAGATCGTGATGCTCTGGTCGAGCACCGAGGGGCTCGTGAGCACCTGCGCCGCGATCTCGTCGTAGTCCTTCGGGAAGCTCGGCGAGCGGACGTAATGGAGGAGCTTCGAGAGCTGGGCGTTGGTGTTCTGGGCCCCCGCGCGCTGGGCGACCTCCTGGCTCAGCTTCGCGTTCTCCTTCTTCAGGCGGCGGTTCTCGGCCTTCGCGTTGAAGACGCCGTGCGTCCAGTTGGCCGCGTCCCGGAACGGGCGCGCGACCTTGTTGCCGGCGACCTCGAACGGACGCAGCACCGAGGCGGAGAAACCTTCCACCGGATCGAGCGCGGTGGAGCGGAACGACACGGTCAGGAGGCCGAGCGAGAGGAGCACAAGACCGACCACGACGAACCGGCGCCTGAGAGGGCTCGAACGGGTCGATGAGTGGCCGGTAGGGGCGGCGCGCTGGACGGAGGAGCCCAGGACCGCAACGCGGACATTCCGGTTGCGAGGCACGAGCCCATGGAGTCTAGCCGTCCTGGCTGTTGGGCTCCTGTTACGCCGCCGGCGGCGCGTTCGGGCGGACGTTTCTCCGGGCCGTGGCTCGGGTGGCCGTGGCCTGAAAGTCACCCCCGCCCTTGGGTGGGGCCGCTTCCCCACCGCCCTCAACCCCAATTCTACGTCGAGGGTGTGTCACGTGTCTGTCACGGATCTGTGCCGATTTCGTCGAATGTCGTCCACAGCCGGTCGGAACGGACGGGTGTGGAGTCCGCGGAAGGCGGCGAACCCACAAGCGGGTCCTCAGCGCGGCGAGCCCCGAGTACGACGAGCTTGCAGCGGCAGGGGGCACGGCGCCCGATGATGCGCTTGCTCGGCCGGTGTGCGCGGCACGCGCGTCCCGCCTGCGATCCGAAGACGCACTGACGGTGACGTCTCGTCGATCGTGCGCTATTGCGAGGATGTAGCGAATAGCTCGTCTATGGCGAGGACGCGATATCGCGCCATCCCCGAGGGGCTGGTCGTTCGAGATCTTCTAGTACCGGCCGCGGCCGTTACGCGAACGCGAGCGGGCGCGGGCTCGGGCGCTGTTCCGCATCGCCTCGAACTCCTCGAGGCTGCGGCCCGAGCCGACCGCGACACAGGTGAGCGGCGACTCGGCGAGATGGGTCGGCATGTGGGTCTCCTGCCGCAGCCGCTGGTCGAGCCCCTGGAGCAAGGCACCGCCGCCCGCGAGCACGATCCCGCGGTCCATGATGTCCGCGGCGAGCTCCGGCGGAGTCTTGTCGAGCGTCGACTTGATCGCGTCGATGATCTGCGCGACGGGCTCCTCGAGCGCGTGCCGGACCTCCTCGCTCGAGAGGATCACGGTCTTCGGCAGGCCCGTGAGCATGTCGCGCCCGCGAACCTCGGCCTGAACCTCCTCCTTCAGCTGGTGGGCGGAACCGACCTCGAGCTTGATCTCCTCGGCCGTCTGCTGCCCGATCAGGAGCTTGTACTCCCGCTTGATGTGGTTGATGATCGCCTCGTCCATCTCGTCGCCGCCGACGCGAAGGGACTGCGAGACGACGATGCCGCCGAGCGAGATCACGGCGACCTCGGTGGTGCCGCCGCCGATGTCGACGATCATGTTCCCGGTCGGCTCCGCCACCGGCAGACCGGCGCCGATCGCCGCGGCCATCGGCTCCTCGATCAGGTAGGCCTGTCGCGCCCCGGCGTTCAGGGTCGCCTCCTCGACGGCGCGCTTCTCGACTCCCGTCACCCCCGAGGGAACGCAAACGACGACACGCGGGTGCGCGAAGCGGTGCTGGTGCACCTTCTGGATGAAGTGGCGGAGCATCTGCTCGGTGACGTCGAAGTCGGCGATCACGCCGTCCTTCAGGGGACGGATCGCGCTGATCGTCCCCGGCGTCCGGCCGAGCATCCGCTTGGCCTCGAGCCCGACGGCGTGCACGTCGCCGGTCGATTGATCGATCGCGACGACCGAGGGCTCGCTGAGCACGATCCCGCGACCCCGCACGTAGACGAGCGTGTTGGCGGTGCCGAGGTCCACGGCCATATCCCGGCCGCCGAAGCCTGTGAAGTAGTTGAAGATGCCCATGTCGACGCGCGGCTCACTCTACCGTCGTTAGGACTGGCCCTTGGTTCGGCTGTGCTGCACGCTGCCTGGAATCTCCTGCTAGGAAGGGCAAAGGACGTCCAGGCGGCCACCGCGGCGACCTTCGTGCTCTCGGTCGTGGTCGCGGCCCCGCTCGCCGCGATCTGGTGGAGCGCCCAGCCGTCGGTCTGGCCCTACGCGCTCGCCTCGACCCTGCTCGAGGCCCTGTACGCGCTCGGGCTCGCGTACGGCTACAAGCTGTCCGAGATCTCGTTCGTCTACCCGCTCACGCGGGGGCTCGCGCCCGTTGTGACCCTGGCTGCGGCGGTGGTGCTGCTCGGGCACGGCGCTTCGGCTTCGGAGGTGGCCGGCGTCGTCCTCGTGGCGTTCGGCGTCGTGCTCGTCCGCGGGCCGTCGGGCAACGGTGACACGCGGGCCTTCCTCGTCGTGCTCACGACTGCAGCAGCGATCGCCGCCTACACGCTCGTCGACCGCACCGGGATCGAGCACGCGGGCGCCTTCACGTACTACCTCCTCGTCCTCCTCGGGCCGTGCTTCGTCTATCCGCCGGTCGTCGGCCTCGCGTCTGTGCGGCGTGCGATCGGCCCGCTCACGGTCACGGCGGCCGGGTTCGCGTTCGCGTCGTTCGTGCTCGGCTTGCTCGCGCTGCGGAACGGAGCTGCCGCTCCCGTGCTCGCAGTCCGAACCTCGTCGATCGTGATCACGACGCTGCTGGCACGGCGGGTGCTCGCCGAAGACGTCTCTCGCGGCCGGATCGCCGGCTCGATCGTCGTCTTCGCGGGTGTCGCTCTCCTTGCGGCCTGACGCTAACCGAACCCGTAGGCCCCCGGGAATCGTTGCGCCAGCAGGCGGACGAGGAGCCCGCCCGGCAGGCCGACCACGTTCAGGTAGTCGCCCTCGACGCGCTCGACGAGCGAGGCTCCCAGCCCCTGGATCGCGTACGACCCGGCGCGTCCCTCCCACTCCCCGCTTGCGAGGTAGTGGCCGAGGTCACGCGGCGTCAGCTCGCGGAACGTGACCCGCGTGGTTTCGGAATGCAGCTCTTCCCAGCCCGGGGTTCTCAGGCAGAGGCCGGAGACGACGTCGTGGGTCTTGCCCGCAAGGTGCTCGAGCATCTGCTCGGCGTCCCCTGCGTCGGCCGGCTTGCCGATCACCCGGCCCTCGCAGAGCACGACGGTGTCGACGCCGAGGACGGGCCGCTCGCCGCCCTCGACCGAGCGTGCCTTGCCGGCGGCGTGCTCGAGCGGATCGCCGCCCGGGGTCTCCTCGTAGTCGGGGGCGACCACGTCGAAGCGGATGCCGAGCTGCGTCAGGATCGCCGACCGCTGCGGCGAGGTCGACGCGAGGACGA
>DASZLW010000014.1:0-6934 GCA_035552175.1 Gaiellaceae bacterium
CCGAGCAGCGGGCCGGCAACGAGGACGGCGTTGCTGCGCGGGTCGTTCCACGTCAGCGCCGTCCATCCGGCCGCAAGGACGGCGAAGACCATCGCGAGGCCGAGCGAGATGTTCGCCAGAGGAAAAATGGTCGCGACGAACGCCAACGCGACGGCCGCGCGCGGAAAGGCGACGCCGACAGTCAGGGCGCCGACCGTGAGCCCGAGCGGCCAGCCGGCGGGATAGAACGGGAGCGTCGCCGTCACCCAGCCGGTCCAGATCGCGGCTGAGGCGGCGGGAAGGAGCCGCCGGTCGGCGGTGCGGATGAGCTCACGTCCGGGAGCGAGCTCGGGCTTACGCCGCACCGCCTCGCTGGCGCGCCGCTTGCGGCTCTTCGGTTCGCTCCGGAGCCTCGCGGCGAGGCTCGCGGCCGTGGGCCGGGCGGCAGGGTCCGGGGCGAGCGCCGCGTCGACCGCTGCGAGGATCGGCTCGGGCAGATCGGGCCGGACCGTCTCGAGCGGCGGTGCGCCCGCCTTGATCCGCCGCGACGTTCCCGAGGCGTTGCTGCTCCGGAACGGATGGCGCCCGGCGAGGATCTCCCAGAGGATCACTCCGACGGCCCAGATGTCGGCCGCGGCGGTCGCGTTCTCGCCCCGGAGGCGCTCCGGGGAGACGTAGGTGAGGGTTCCCGGAACGTCACCGACCGCCGTGAGCGTGTCGAACTCGTCCATCTGCGCGAGTCCGAAGTCGAGGAGCCGCACGTCGATCTCGTCCGATTCGGCGAGCAGGACGTTCGAGGGCTTGACGTCGCGGTGGACGATCCCCTTGGCGTGCGCGTGGGCGAGTGCTTCGAGGAGCTGCATCGCGGATTCGACGGCGTCGCGGTCGCCGAGCTCGCGCGCCGCGATTGCCTGCCGGAGCGTCCGCCCCGGGACGTACTCGTACGCGATGTAGATGTGGCTGGGGTCGCGCGCGAGACCGTAGATGCGCTGGCACCGCCCGTGGCGGAGGGCAGCTGCGGCGCGCGCCTCCCGCTCTGCCCGCTCGGCGACCTTCCCCTCGCGCACGACCATCTTCAGGGCGACGTCGAGCCCGTTCCGCTCGTCGCGCGCGAGCCAGACGTGGCCCATCCCGCCCGACCCCAGCGGCCGAAGCGGCCGGTAGCGTCCCAGGATGAGCTCGTGTGCGAGAGCGGGAGAGTTCACGTTCGGTTCTACTTCGCGCCCAGGAGAACTCCTCTCTCCAACGAACGAGGCGATACTTCACGCTGCGTAGCCATGGACCCGCCCGACGACGACATCCAGTTCGATTTCTTCGAGGACGAGCCTCCCACCGCCGAGTCGGCTCCACGCGAGCCGCGGCGGGGGCTTCCTCAGCGGCCGGCGAGGGAGCCTCGCGTCGCGGGCGCGCCACGTTCGCTGAAGCCGACCGGGACGCTCGGGCTCTTCGTGCTCTGCGTCGTCATCATCCTGCTCATCTTCGCGCTCCTGATCTCCTCGTGCGGGGCGTCGCGCCACTCGACCTACCTGAACTACGTCGGCAAGGTGCAGACGATCGCGACCCAGTCGACGAACGACGGGAAGCAGACCGTGCAGGCGCTGACGACGCCCGGCCTCTCGGTGAACGACATCGTGAAGAAGCTCGACAACATCGCTGCCGAGGAGCAGCAGAACGTCCAGGCGGCCGAGGGGCTGTCGGCACCGGGCCATCTGCGGAGCGAGCATCTCCACCTGATCGAGTCGCTGCAGCTCCGCGTGAGCGGCGTCGGCGGGCTCGCCAAGGCCTTCCACA
The DNA here is from genome assembly GCA_035552175.1 of Gaiellaceae bacterium. Classification (GTDB taxonomy): domain Bacteria; phylum Actinomycetota; class Thermoleophilia; order Gaiellales; family Gaiellaceae; genus PALSA-600. Next base: position 1,771 of record DASZLW010000014.1, read on the forward strand.
AGACGGTCGGCTCGAAGGCGAAGCAGAGCGTCGAGGCTGCCGCCCTCTCCGGCCAGGCCTACCGCCTGCTCGCGAGTGACATCGTGTGGGACGACGAGTTCCAGAAGCCGGCGCAGGACGAGATCGACAACGAAGGAGTGCGGCAGGTGACCGTGCCCGGCTCGACCTTCCTGAGCCAGCCGGACTCCTTCATCAGCCCGAGCGCGATGTCACTCGTGCTCGACCGCCTCTCCTCGTCGGGCACCGGCTCGAACAGCACTCCCACAGGCCTGCACGGGACGAACATCGACTCGGTCGCGGCGCTCCCGAACGGCGCCGGCGGGTCACACGAGGATCTCGTTCCCGGCCAGCTCAACACCGTCACGACGAGCTCGAGCCTCCTCTTCCAGGTGACGATCAGCGACGGGGGGATCTCGCAGGAGGTCGGAATCAAGGTGACGCTCACGATCGAGCGCGCCCAGTCCTCCGGCGGCCCGATCACGAAGACGGTGAAGATCCCGCTGATCGATCCGGGACAGACGGCATCGGCGACGTTCGGCGGCCTGGGCGAGGTCCCGTTCGCAGCGAAGACGAAGGTGACCGTCGACGTCGCGGGCGTGCCCGGCGAGACGAACCTCTCCAACAACCACGCCGAGTACGACGTGATCTTCTCGCTCCCGCAGTAGTGCATCTCTCCGGGAACGTCGCGGCCATCATCGCCGCCGCCGGGATCGTGGTCGGGGCGGCCGCGCTCGTCCTGAGCTCGATCATGTGGACGAGGGTGCGGCGGTTACGCGAGGCGCAGAAGACGCTCGTCGGCGGCGGGCGGAAGGATCTCGTCGAGTTCACCGTCTCGCTCCAGGGCCGCATCGACGATCTCCACCGCGCGGTCGACGAGGTCGCGGCGGGCGTCGCCAGGGTCGACCGCCGGGTCGACGACACCGTCTCGAACACTGCGATCGTGCGCTACGACGCCTACGAGGACACCGGCGGCCACCAGTCGGCGTCGGTCGCGCTCCTCGACTCGGCGCGGACGGGCATCGTCCTCACCGCGATCCAGGGCCGCGACTACGCGAGGATCTACGTGAAGGAGCTCGACCGCGGAAGCCCCTCGGTGCCGCTGTCGCCCGAGGAGCAACAGGCCGTGGAGCGCGCGATGGGCAGGTAGCCGACAGCGAGCTGACAACAACCTCGGCGGATCGGGACGTGTTCCGGGACGCTTCCTGTCGACTTGACGGATCGCCAGGGCCGAGAAGGGTTGATCCGCTCGAACGCAATCGTGTCAGCCCTGATTTCACAAGCCTTCACTTTTCGCCCGCTACCCTTCCGGACTATGCAGCAGGTATTGGTTCTCAATGCCAGCTTCGAGCCGCTCAACGTGTGCTCGCTCCGCCGCGCGCACGTGCTCGTCTTCAAGGGAAAGGCGGAGGTGGTCGAACAGCTCGATCGACCACTCTGCTCGGCCACGACGACGTTCGCGTGGCCGCACGTGATCCGGCTCCTCTCCTACGTGCGCGTTCCGCGGATCGTGCAGCGGAAGATCTCTCGCCGGGCGCTCTTCGCGCGTGACGGCTGGCGCTGCGTCTACTGCGGGACGGCGAGCGGGCGGCTGACGCTCGACCACGTGATCCCGCGCTCGCGTGGCGGCGGGTCGGTGTGGGAGAACGTCGTCACGTCGTGCGCGCCCTGCAACCTCCGGAAGGGGAACAGGCTCCTCCACGAGGTGTCGATGGAGCTCGCACATCCGCCGCGGCCGCCGGCGCCGGTGCTCTTCATCCGCCTTGCGGCTCCGAAGATCCCGCAGCGCTGGGAGCAGTACCTCGCGGCCTACGGCGCCGCGTCCGCAGCGGCCTGACCGGCATGCTCTCCGGCAGGCGCCTCCGTGCGCCACGTCTCGGTTCGCGGCGCGTGGCCGCCCTCGCGCTCGCCGGCTACCTCCTGGTGTCGTTCCTCTATTTCGGGTTACCGGTTGCCGCTCATCCGGGCCGGATGGCAGTCGGGAGCGACAACGATCCGAAGCTCTTCATCTGGATGTTCGCATGGTGGCCGCACGCGATCGCGCACGGGTTGAACCCGATCCATACGAATGCGATCTGGTCTCCGTCCGGCTACGACCTCGCCTGGGCGACGTCGATCCCGGCGCTCGCGCTCGTGTTCGCGCCCTTGACGGTGCTCGCCGGCCCGGTCGTCGCCTTCAACGCGGCCGCGATCGTCCTGCCGGCGGCGGCGGCGTGGACGGCGTTCCTGCTCTGCCGCTACCTCACGCGCTCGGTTCCCGCTGCTCTCGCGGGCGGCTATCTGTTCGGCTTCTCGAGCTACATGCTCGGCCACGAGGAGGGCCACATGCACCTCACGGCGGTGTTCCTCGTGCCGCTCCTCGTGCTCGTCCTCCTGCGCGGTCTCAGGGGCGAGCTCGGCAGGCGGGCGGTCGCGGTTCGGGTCGGCGTCCTGCTCGCGGTCGAGGCCGCGATCTCGACGGAGGTCCTCGCCACGATGACGCTCGCACTCGTTGTCGGAGCTCTGCTCGCCTACGGGCTCGTGCCGTCCTTCCGCCTGCCCGCGCGCTCGGTTGCCGGGCCGGTCGCGATCGGCTACGGGCTCGCCGCGCTGCTCGCGAGCCCGATCCTCTACTACGCCCTCACCGACTTCATCTCCGGCCGGTTCGGGCCGACCGGGATGTTCGTCGCGGACGCCGAGAACCTCGTCGTCCCGACCGACGCATCGGCATTCGGCGGAGCGTCGACCGCTCACATCGCCGCCCGCTTCTCCGGCAACGAGCTCGAGCAGACCGTGTACTTCGGGGTCCCGTGGCTCGTCCTCCTCGCCGTGTTCTTCGTGGAACGGCGGAGGGATCCGGCCGCCCGCTTCCTGCTCGCGGCGTTCGCCGTGTCCCTCGTTGCGGCGTTCGGGAGCGGGCTGCACGTCGGCGGCCGCCGTGTCATGGCGCTCCCGTGGGCGCTCGTCGCGAATCTCCCGGTGTTCGACAACACCTACCCGGAGCGACTCACCCTGTACGCGACCCTGGCGGCCGCCGTCGCGGTCGCGCTCTGGATCTCGTCGACCAGGTCGGCGCTCTGGCTCCGGGTCGCGCTTCCGCTCGTCGTGCTCGTGTCGATCGCGCCGCACCTCGGGGCGCATCGCTTCGACGAGAAGCTCGACGTCCCGGCCTTCGTCGGTTCGGGCGACTACAAGCGGTGCCTGGCTCCGAACGAGAACGTCCTCGCCCTTCCGTACGGATACATGGGAAGCTCGACCCTGTGGGAGGCGCTCAGCGGATTCCATTTCCGGCTCGCGGGCGGCGAGGTCGGCATCTGGATCCCGCGCTCGTTTGGCGGCCCGATCGTGTCTGAGCTGCGTTTCGACGAGATCCCGCCCGACGAGGGATCGGCCGTCGTCGCCTTCGCGCGCCGGAAGAAGGTGACCGCGATCCTCGTCGATCCGAAGGATCCCGTCGACTGGAGCTACCTCCTCGCCTTCACGGGAAAGCCGGTCGACGTGGGCGGGCTGCGGCTCTTCCGGATCGGAGGCGCCGCGCCCGACCCTGCCGCCTGTCGTTAGGACTGCATGCGGGGGAGCCCGTCGTGCTGCTCCCATTCGGACCACGAGCCCGGGTACAGGCGCCCGTTCCGGCCCGTGAGGTGGAGCCGGTGGAGCGTCACGCACGCCGTGATGCCGGAGCCGCAGTAGGCGGCGAGCTCTCCATCGGGCAGCTCTGGCAACGGCTCGTTCCAGGGCGCGTTGAGTGCGCCGGGGATCCGGCCGGAGACGCGGTCGACCGGGTTCTGCTCACCGCGGAACCGCGGCGGCAGGCGTGCGTCGACGACGACGAGCTCGGTGTGGCGGGCGGCGAGCTCGTCGAGAGAGATCGTGTCGCCCGTCCGCTCGTGCGGGACGAACCGGGCCGGCTCGACGTGGGCGAGCCCGACCGGCTCGTCGCCCGCCGTGAGCGGGCCCCGCCAGGCCGCGAGGTCGATCACCCCGCAGGCGTCGTGCCCGAAATGGCGGAGCAGCCACCACAGGCGTTCGGCGCCTCCGAGCGAGCCGTAGGCGACGACGAACGCGTCGGGCGCGATCCTCGCTCGTCCCGCCGCAGCCGCGAAGCTCTCCGCGTCGGGCAGCGGGTGGCGGCCGCCCGGGCCCGACGGGGCCGCAAGCTCACGCTCGACGTCGAGGAAGACGGCGCCCGGAATGTGCCCGTCGAGGTAGGCGGAGCGGCCTGCCCCTGGATCGTCGAGAGCCCAGCGGCAGTCCGCGAACACGTAACGCATCGGCGAACGGTACTGCGTCGACCCGAAGGCGGTTCGTCTAGAGGAACGTGCGGATCGACTCGCGCCCGATGCGCAGGCCGATCACCTTGCTGCCGCCGTCGATCTGCTCGATCGTCTCGGCGGGAACGAGGCGGCGGCGCCTGGCGAAGAAGCCGGACCGAACCGAGAGCGCGTCGGGCGTCTCGGGCGAGGTGCCGTACATCGGGCACTCGACCTTCCCGACGATCCGTCCATGGGCATCGGCGACGAGGTAGCCGGCGGTGTGACGGAGATCGAGGGCCAGAGCGGACATGTCGTGACCTTATTCCCGCTTCGTCACGGAAAACCCTGCCCCGGGGTAATTACTTTGTAAAGTCAGGCGCGGCCATCCGCGTGAGCTCAAACTGAGCCACGAGCCTCCGGCGGCTCGAATGGTGGAGTCTGAAGGATCTGCGTCTGTCAGACGGTGACCGTGAATGCGGTCGCCTTGCCGCTCTTCGAGAAGAACGTCCATTTCCCGGCGGTCAGGCTCACGTGCGCCGTCCTTTTGCCCGTGAACGCCACGCCTGCGATCGTCACCGGCTTCCTGTGCGCTTTCTCGACGAAGAAGCCGCCGTGGGACGAGGCGTCCTTCACCACGATGTCGTAGCGGCCGGCCTCGAGCGTCCCCAGCGCTTTCCCCCTGGCCTCGAGAGTCGGCGACCCGGCGGCGGGGACGGTCGCCGTGAGCGTTCCGCGGAACGGGACGATCGCCGAGCCCATCAGGGCGGGCTGTGCCGCGCCCTTGCCCGTGCCGCCCGTCGAGGCCGGCACCGCCGGAAGGAGGGAGCTGCTCGATCCTGTCGCGGCCGTCGTGAAGGTGATCGGCGCGCCCGGATGGGCCGCATCCGCGATCGTGTAGGTCGAGGCCGGATCGAGAGTGACGTTGTAGGTCGCGC
>DASZLW010000015.1:0-1894 GCA_035552175.1 Gaiellaceae bacterium
CGACGAACAGGGCGTAGCGCTTCTCGAGCTTGACGACGTCGCGCGACTCGGGCGCGGGCGCGTAGGTCCAGTCCCTCGGGACGGGCGCCGCCGATCGTTTCCTCGCGAGCTCAGTCATTCGTGAAGTAGTCCTTCGACTGATAGGCGCCGGTCTTCTCCTTGCGCATCTGCATCAGGATGTCGTTCAGCAAGGACGACGCGCCGAGCCGGTAGAGGTCCGGCGTCATCCATTCCGGGCCGAGTGTCTCGTAGACCTGGACGAGGTACTGGATCGCGTTCTTCGACGCCCGGATCCCTCCGGCGGCCTTCATCCCGACCCGGCGGCCGGACTCCTCGTAGACGTCGCGGATCGCCTCGAGCATCACGAGCTGGACGGGGAGTGTCGCTGCGCCGGGAAGCTTGCCGGTCGAGGTCTTGATGAAGTCGGCGCCGGCGGCCATCGCTAGCAGCGAAGCCCGCCGGACGTTGTCGTAGGTGCCGAGCTCGGCCACCTCGAGGATCACCTTCAGGTGCGCCTCGCCGCAGGCCTCCTTCACCTTGACGATCTCGTCGAACACGAAGGCGTAGCGGCCCGAGAGGAACGCGCCGCGGTCGATCACCATGTCGATCTCGTCCGCGCCGAGCGCGACGGTCTCCTCCACTTCGCGCAGCTTCACGTCGAGAGGGCTCTGCCCGGAGGGGAAGGCGGTGGCGACCGCGGCGACCTTCACGCTCGTGCCGGCAAGGCGCTCGACGGCGGTCGTGACGAGATTCGGGTAGACGCAGATCGCTGCGACGGACGGGATGTTCGGGTCCGTCGGGTCGGGCCGGACGGCCTTGCTGCAGAGCGCCGCGACCTTCCCCGGCGTGTCCTGTCCCTCGAGGGTCGTCAGGTCGCAGCAGCGGATTGCGAGGTCGAGCGCCCACAGCTTGGACTCCTTCTTGATGCTCCGCTTGGCGAGCGCGGCGGCGCGTTCCTCGACACCGACCTGGTCGATCGCGCCGATGCGCGGCACCCGGCGTGCGAGCGGGAGCTCGAAACCCGCAGGAAGTACGGGGGCCTTTGCCACCCGGCGAGTGTAGCCCCGGCCCCGTCTCCGGCCGTGCTCGGAGCTAGGCTCCACGAATGGGTCTGCCGCCGGGGGAAGCCTACGCTGCTCCGTTCGAGGCGTTCGGCAGCGACAGTTGATGGCCGAGTTCCCCGCCAACCCGTCCCGGCTCGATCCCTACAAGGCGTCGAGCTTCCGGGTGAAGTGGGACGGGAGATACGTGGCGGCGATCATCCGCGTGAGCCCGCTCGTGCGCGAGACGGCCGCGGTGGCCGAGCGCTCCGGCGGCGATCCCACGGACCAGCATGTCTCGCCCGGGTCGACGACCTGGCCCTCGATCGTGCTCGAGCGCGGCCGAACGCAGGACACGGCGTTCGAGGACTGGGCGAACTTCGTCTGGGACGACGGCAAGATGTCTTTGAAGAACCTCCGGAAGGAGGTCACGATCGAGCTCGAGGACGAACAGGGTGCTGTCGTGATGGCATTCGTCGTCCACCGCGCCTGGCCGACCGAGTACGTGGCGCTCGGGCAGCTCGATGCGTCTTCCGAGGAGACGCTCGTCGAGCGGCTCACGCTCGCGCACGAAGGCTGGGAGCGAGACACATCCGTTCGGGACCCGGTCGAGACGTAGTGCCCTGATCCGGCGCCCGGGTCACAGGCCGAGACGTTCGAGCATCGTCTCGTTCCGCCGCCAGCGGGGCGAGGTCTTCACCTGCAGCTCGAGGAAGATCTTGTGCCCGACGAGCTTCTCGATCCCGGGGCGCGCCCAGCGGCCGATCTCGCGCACCATCTGGCCGCCCTTGCCGATCAGGATCATCTTCTGGCTCTCCGTCTCCGTGTAGATGCGGACGTGGATGCGGCTCTCG
>DASZLW010000016.1:0-1770 GCA_035552175.1 Gaiellaceae bacterium
CTTCCCTGACACCTTGCTGACGATGTGGAGGACGTGCGAGTAGGTCTCGATCACCATCAGCTCGTCGACGTTGACGCTGCCGTACTCGCAGACGCGGCCGAGGTCGTTGCGGCCGAGGTCGACCAGCATCACGTGCTCGGCGCGCTCCTTCGGGTCGTTGATCAGGCGCTCGGCGAGACGACGATCCTCGTCTGCCGACTTGCCGCGCGGGGAAGTTCCGGCGATCGGACGCGCCTCGACGATCCCGTCGTGGACTTTGACCAGCGGCTCGGGCGAGGCGCCGGCGATTTGGAAGTCGCCGAAGTCGATGTAATACATGTAGGGCGAAGGGTTGACCGTGCGGAGCCCGCGGTAGAGCGAGAAGGCCTCGACCGGGGCGTCGGCGCTGAAGCGCTGCGAGGGGACGACCTGGAAGGCGTCGCCGGCGCGGATGTACTCGACGATCCGGGTGACGGCGGCTTCGAACTCCTCGCGCTCGAAGTTGGAGGTGAACTCGGGTGGGTCGACGACGCTTGCAGCAGCTGGCTGCGGGACAGCGCCGCGAAGGCGCTCGCGCATCTCGCCGATCGTCGCGGCGGCGCGAGCGTAGGCCTCGTCGATGCCTTCCTCGTCGTCGGTGATGGCGCAGGCGAGGATCGTCAGCTCGTGGCGCAGGTGGTCGAAGACGAGCATCGCGTCGGTGACCATCAGCGCCATGTCGGGGAGGCCCAACTCGTCGGGGTTCGGCTCGCCGAGCGGCTCGACCGTGCGGACGAGGTCGTAGCCGAAGAAGCCGACGGCGCCGCCTGTGAACGGCGGCAGGTCGGCGACCGGGGCCGGTTTGTAGCGGGCGAAGCGCTCGGCGACGGCGCCGTAGGGGTCGGCGGCGGGCTCGACGTGGGTCGGCTCGCCGCCGGAGAGCGCCGCCTCGCCGCTCCATTCGGAGAGCTCGCCATCGCTCCAACGGAGGACCGCACGGGGTCGCAGACCGACGAACGAGTAGCGGCCGACCTGGCCCTGCTCGGCGGACTCGAGCAGGAAACAGGGAGCGCCCTCGGGCTCGGCGGCGCGCAATTTCAGGAAGGCCGAGACGGGGGTCTCGGTGTCCTCGACGAAGCGGGCGCGGACCGGCACCACGTTGCCCTCGCGGGCGAGCTCGCGGGCCTCCTCGAGCGTCGGCTCGAGGCGCAGCTCGGCCTCAGCTTGCACGGGCATTGAGCACCTCGAAGACGGCGGCGGGTGGGACGTTGCGAGCGGCCAGCAGCACCCACAGGTGGTACAGGACGTCGGCGGCCTCTTCGGCGACCCGCTCGTCGGTCTCCTCGCGGGCGGCGCGGACGACCTCCTCGGCCTCCTCCTCGACCTTTTCCCCGACCATGGTCGGGTTGTCGAGCAGCTCGACCGTGTAGCTCCCCTCGGGGCGCTCGGCGGCGCGGCTTGCGAGCGTGCGCTCGAGCGCCGGCAGCGCCTCGTGGACGACGCGGTGCGGCTCGCCACTGACCGTTCGATAGAAGCAGGTGCGCTCACCCGTGTGGCAGGCGGGGCCGGCCGGTGCGACGATCGCCAGAACGGCGTCACCGTCGCAGTCGTAACGGAGTTGATTCACCGTCATCGTCGCGCCGGAGGTTTCACCTTTACGCCAGATCTCGTCGCGCGAGCGGCTGAAGAAGTGCATCTCCCCGGTCTCGAGCGTCATTTCCAGCGCTTTGCGGTTCGCGTAAGCCAGCATCAGCACCTCGGCGGATGCCTCGTCCTGCACCACCACGGGCACCAGGCCGCGCTCGTCGAAAG
>DASZLW010000017.1:0-5839 GCA_035552175.1 Gaiellaceae bacterium
CGCCCGGCTGGAGGACGGCGTCCGCCTTCGCGAGCGCCTCGCGGAAGGGCTCGACGGTCGTGAAGCCCCCGTCCGAGGTCGCGTGCATGTGCGCGAAGTCGAGCACGGGCCGGACCCAGCCGAGCCGTCGCGAGATCTCGACCACGTCGTCGGCCGACCCGAGCTCGCGGACGCGGCCCATCACCTCGATCCCGAAAGGAACGTCGCGCTCCTTCGCCTCGAGCCGCTCCCGGAGCTCCGCGAGCTGCTCGCAGACGGAGTCGATCGCGTCCTCGCGGCTCCGTCCGAGCAGGAAGCCGGGATGGAAGACGACCAGCTCGGCGCCCGCCGCTTTCGCGATCCCGGCCGAGTGATCGAGCATCCCGACCGCCATGTTCAGCTTCTTCCCGCGCTCGGCATGCCCCATGAAACCCGCGATCGGTGCGTGCACCGAGAGCACGATGTCGGCGTCCCGTGCCAGCTCGCCGAACCGCCCGGCGAAGTCGTAGTCCATCCAGAACCGGCCTTCGAAGTCGATCTCGCACGCCGAGAGCCCTCGCTCGAGCAACGCGGCGACCGCCGCCTCCGGGCTCGCCCGTGACGGAACCCGCGCCGGGCCGAAATGGAGCTTTCCCGCCATGAGCTACAGCTTGCAGGAATCCCGTCCGACCCGCCCTCTACCCTTGACGGCATGCAAACGCGCCCGTCACGGATCGACCTCCTCGAGCTCGACATCGATCTCCGCCTCACGGACCTCTGGCGTGAGGCCGAGGGGATCGAGGAGTGGTCGCTCGAGGTCGTCGCGGCGTTCATGCGGGCCGCCTACGGCAAGGGCTACTGCGACGCTCTCACCGAGGAGCTGCCCGGCGCTCTCTGCGCCGACCACGGCTACCGTGTGCCCGAGCGGAACCATGCAGCTCGCGCCGACGCCTGACTCCGCCCGCGGCTGTTCGAGGGGCGGCGACCGGAGTGTCGTTTTCCCTGCGCGAAGAACGTATGCGCGCTCCTCGCACTTCCTTAACACAGTCCCGGCTAGACTGATCGGCGATGGCTCGCTCAGGTCGTAGCCCGGCGAGGCTCGTCGTCGCATTGTCGATCGCCGGGCTGCTCGCGGTTTTCCTGATCTACACCGCGCTGCACGGCTCGACTCCGGCGCTGCAGCCCAGCAACCTCGCGGGGCATGCGGGGACGGTCTCCCTGACCGGCAAGGTGAGCGAGGTCATTCCCGGAAGCAACTCACACACGACCGGCGGGCTCCGTTTCGCGCTGCACAACATCAACGGGCCGAGCCCGACGATCCCGATCGTCTACCACGGCTCCGTTCCGGATCTCTTCGAAAACGGGCGTGACGTGAACGTCACAGGGCAGATGGAGAACGGCGCGTTCGTCGCGACGGCGCTCACGACGAAGTGCCCGAGCAAGTACACCGCGAAGGCCTGAGGCAGCCCAATGGCTGATCTGGGTCGCTCAGCCCTCGTCGTCAGCCTCGGTCTCGCGCTCTACGCGCTCGTCGCGGGCACCGCAGCGGCGATCACGCGCCAGCGCCGGCTCGCAGACTCCGCCCGCTACGCGCTGATCGCGTGCTTCGGCTCGACGGTGGTCGCGTCGGGCGTGCTCGTTCGCGCGCTGCTCGCCCACGACTTCACCTACGCCTACGTCGCGCAGCACACGAGCCGCGACCTGAAGCCGATCTACACGCTGACCGCGTTCTGGGGAGGCGAGGAGGGCTCGCTCCTCCTCTGGCTCCTCGTGCTGACGGGCTACGGCGCCCTCGCGGTCACGCTCAACCGCAAGCTGCTCCGCGACATCGTGGTCTGGGTCGTCCCGGTCCTCGCCGGGATCGCGGTGTTCTTCAGCTTCATGCTCGTCGTGATCGCGAGCCCGTTCGTCACGCAGGCCCGCCAGGTCGACGGCGCCGGGCTCGTGCCGAGCCTCCAGAACATCTACATGGTGATCCACCCACCGATGCTCTATCTCGGGTACGTCGGGATGTCGGTGCCGTTCGCGTTCGCCTGCGCGGCGATGCTCTCCGGGAAGACCGACGAGCGGTGGATCGTCGCCACGCGCCGCTGGACGCTCACCGCCTGGACGTTCCTCGGCTTCGGGCTCCTGCTCGGCTCCCACTGGGCATACATCGAGGTCGGCTGGGGCGGCTACTACGCCTGGGATCCGGTCGAGAACGCCGCACTCATGCCGTGGATCGCCGGAACGGCGTTTCTCCACTCGGTGATGATCCAGGAGCGCAAGGGCATGCTCCGCGTGTGGAACATGGTGCTCGTCGCGCTGACCTACGAGCTGACCGTCTTCGGGACGTTCCTCAACCGCTCCGGCGTGATCGAGTCGATCCACTCGTTCGCGAAGAGCTCGATCGGCGGCTGGTTCCTCGGCTTCGTGGTCGCCTCGACGCTGTTCTCGCTGGCGCTCATCCTCTGGCGGCTGCCGCTCCTCCGCGCGAAGACGCGGCTCGAGTCGCCGCTCTCCCGCGAGGCGACGTTCCTCTACAACAACCTGCTCCTGATCGCGCTCTGCCTGACGGTGCTCTGGGGTGAGCTCTGGCCGATCCTCACGCAGATCTTCCAGGGCGTCTCGCGGACGATCGGGGAGGGCTACTACGACTTCTTCCTGCGGATCTTCGGGATCCCGCTGCTGCTGCTGATGGGGATCGGGCCGCTGATCGCGTGGCGGCGATCGTCCGGCCGTGCGCTCGCGAGGACGCTCCGCTGGCCGATCGGCGTCTCGGTCGTCGCCGGTGTCGTGCTGGTCCTGCTCGGTGCAGGCACCTCGCTGCCGGGCCTCATCGGTTACACCTTCTGCATCTTCGTGCTCACGTCGATCGTGGTCGAGCTCGTGCGCGGGACGATCGCGACCGGCTCGCTGTTCGAGCTCGTCGGTCGCAACCGCCGCAGGTACGGCGGCTACGTCGTGCATGCCGCGATCGTCCTGCTCGCCGTCGGGATCATCGGCTCGGGCTCGTACGGGACGACCAAAGAGGTGCAGATGAAGCCCGGTCAGACGTTGAAGATGCCCGGGTACACGCTCACCTACAAGAAGAAGACGAACGTCGAGTCGGTCACCGAGAGCGGCCAGACACTCACGACACGCGGCACATTCGCCGTGACCGGGAACTGGAACGGCTCGATGACGTCGGCCTACGTCAACTCGTCGGCGCTCGGGCCCTCGCACAACGTCGGGATCCACACGGACTGGTCGCGCGCCGAAGATCTGTACGTGATCTTCGACCAGCCGGGGTCGAACGGGACGTTCTACGTGAAGGTGCTCGTGAAGCCCCTCGTGAACATGATCTGGATCGGCGGCTACCTGTTCGTCTTCGGGTCGCTGATCGCGATGTGGCCGGATGCCCGTGAGCAGCGGCGGCTCGTGGCCCGGCTCGCGCTCGCCCGCGCGTGATCGGCTTGATCCTGGGGGGGATCGTCGCGGTGATCGCGGTGGCGATCGTGGCGCTGCCCTTTCTCCGCGACTCCGGCGAGCCCGAGTTCCTCGACACGGCCGAGTCCGCTGGGCGGCTCGAGTTGATGGAGGTGCGCGACCGCGCGGTCGGGGCGCTCAAGGAGCTCGAGTTCGACCACCGCACGGGCAAGGTCGACGACGTCGACTACCGGGCGCTCGTCGGGCCGTTGCGGCGGGCGGTCGCCGATTCGCTGCAGGCCCTCGACCGTGGCAAGGCGCCGGCCGCGGCGGTTCAGGAGGCGCCCTCCCCGAACGGCGAGGAAGCTTCGGCAAACGGGACCGAAGAGTCGTCAGCCGAGGAAGGTCTCCCAGAGCAGGAACAGGTTCAGAGAGACGATTAGGGTCGCGATCACGACTGCCGCGGCGGTCGTGCGCGAGCGGTTGACGAGCGGGCCCATGATCTCCCGCTGCGAGGTGAACCGCACGAGGGGGATGAGGGCGAACGGGATCCCGAACGAGAGCACGACCTGGGAGATCACGAGCGTGCGGGTGGGGTCGACACCGATCCCCACCACGACGAAGGCGGGGATCATCGTCACGAGGCGCCGCGTCCAGACCGGAATCTGCCGCTCGACGAACCCCTGCATCACGACCTGCCCGGCGAGCGTCCCGACCGCCGAGGAGGACAGTCCGGAGCCGAGGAGCGCGATCGCGAAGAGGGCGCTCGCGGTCTGGCCCAAGATCGGTTCCAGCGTGCGGTGTGCCGTGACGAGCGACTCGACGTGGGCGAGCCCGCCGCGCGCGAACGTGCTCGCGGCCATCACGAGCATCGCGACGTTGATCAGCCCGGCGAGCGTCATCGCCGCGAGGACGTCGATTCGCGTGTAGCGCATCAGGACGCGGGCGCCCTCGGCCGATTCGGGGACGATGCGGTCCTGGGTCAGTGCCGAGTGCAGGTAGATCACGTGGGGCATCACCGTCGCGCCGATGATCCCGACGGCCAGGAGGACCGACTCAGAGCCGTGGAACTCCGGGACGACCGCGTGCCGGGCGACCGCGTGCAGGTCGGGGTGCGAGTAGAAGATCTCCGCGAGGTAGCAGAGGCCGATCAGGCCGACGAGCGCGGCGATCAGCGCCTCGAACGGCCGGAGCCCGTAGCTCTGGAGCTGGAGGATCGCGAAGGCGGCGATCCCGGTCAGGACCGTCGACACGAAGAGGCTCGTCCCGAGCAGGAGGCTGAATCCGATCGCGGCTCCGAGGAACTCCGCGAGGTCCGTCGCCATCGCGATCGCCTCGGCCTGAAGCCAGAGCAGGATCGCCGTGCGCCTCGAGAACTGCTGCCGGCAGAGCTCGGCGAGGTTGTGGCCGGTCGCGATCCCGAGCTTGGCCGACAGCGTCTGGATCACCATCGCCATCATGTTCGAGGCGACGATCACCCAGATGAGCGTGTACCCGAACCTCGAGCCGGCAGCGATGTTGGTCGCGAAGTTCCCCGGATCGATGTAGGCGATGCACGCGATGAATGCGGGCCCGAGGAAGGGAAGGATCCGGAACCGGGTGCGGTGGAGGGCCTCGTCCACCGTCCGGAGTCCGGCAGGAAGCGGCTCCTGAACGGCGATATCCGAGGTCATGATCGGAGTTTAGCCTCGCCTAACTTTGTTAGGCAAGACTAAATCTTTGCACGCCCCGGATCGAGGCTCGGGCTGTTACTGGACGAGATGCAGATCGGGCAGGTTGCGCCAGCGCTCGTCGAGCCCGAAGCCGTAGCCCGCGAAGAACTCGTCGGGAACCGTGAAGCCGACATACCGGATCGGCAGGTCGTCGACCAGCCGGCGGTATGGCCGGTCGAACAGAGCGGCGCACACGAGCGACTCGGGATTTCGCAGACGGAGCGTGCGGCACAGATAGTGGAGCGTGAGCCCGGTGTCGACGACCTCGTCGACGATGATCACGTCGCGGCCGGCGAGCTCGAGGTCGAGATCCTTGATCAGCCGGATCCGCTCGTGGCCGCCGAGATCCGCGGACCCGTACCCCGCGAGCTCCACGAAGTCGAGTGCGTGGGTGATCTGAGTCGCGCGCGAAAGATCCGTCACGAACGGGACGCACGCCTTGAGCGCCCCGACGAGCAGCGGCTCGCGGTCGGCGTAGTCGCGTGCGATCTCGGCGCCGAGCTCCCGCACGCGGGCAGCGATCTCTTCGGCGCCGAGGTACACCTCGCCGATCCGCGCGTCCATCATCGCGACCGTCTTGCCGGGCGTCCCGCCTCGTAACCGTCGAGCGCGCGCATCGAGCGTGCGCCCCGCGTCAAGATGCCTTCTTGAGGCCGTAGCGCGACGCGATCCGGTCGAAGTCGTGGGCGTAGAAGAGCTTCACGCGCACGTCGGGGTAGAGGGCCCGCAGCTTGCGCAGCTTGCGGTTCTTCCGCGTCACGAGCGACTGCTTCATCACGGTG
>DASZLW010000018.1:0-7277 GCA_035552175.1 Gaiellaceae bacterium
GATCGTCGATCGTCGGCAGCGACGCGAGGTCGCGCTCGACAGCCCGCGCGAACTCCTCGTGATCCGGGACGACGTGGAGGTTCGCCTTGCGCTTCTGACGGGCACGCGACTTGCGCGCCGGGACGCCAAACCTCGCCGTCAGCCGCGGCCATTCGCCGGCGACGACGAGCACGACCGCGGCAACGAGCAACGCGACGGCAATCGGGCTCATACGCCAAGGATACTGATCCGGCGCGTGACCGCCGCCCGCGGCTTGGAAGAATGCTCCGGCGGCCGCTCCTCGGTGGGCGGAAGACGGCCCGCCGTGGCGGCTACAATGCCCGCCTGCCTTCCCCGGTAGCTCAATTGGCAGAGCATTCGGCTGTTAACCGAAGGGTTGTTGGTTCGAGTCCAACCCGGGGAGCCTTTCCAAGCACGGACGGAGAGCCAGAACCACCGTGCAGCTCCATCCGGGTCATCCTCTCGACTGGGCAGCTCGAGACCGACCAGCTCCGATACCCCAGTTTCCGAGAAGACCCGGATGGAACGACCTGGTCAGGACGTGGAGCTAGCCGAACCTGACATCGCCTTTGCCGAGGATGTAACCGCTCTGGGCGACCAGCGGGGCGGTGTTGCTCATGTTGCACCGACCCTTCTTCGGTCCGCTCTTGTAGACCGGACCGACGCCACCGAAGTCGAGGGTGATCGAAACGGTGCCCGAGATACCCGCATACGCCCCCGTGCCCTGGGAAAGCGTCACCGGCCCGGTCCCGCTGAAGGCGAACGAGCAGGTCGTGTTGCTGATTATGCTCGGCCGCGCGGCGTTGGTCTTCTTGTTCAGTTCCGTCGAATCGATCACGAACGTGCCCTTCTTGAGCGTGATCTTGACGAAGTTCCCGTTCGAGTCGCCTTTGCCGTTCTTGTCCATCGTGAACGTCTTGCCGTAGTCGCCGATCGCGCCGGCGATCACGATTTTCCCGTTGATCCCATCCCCGACGGTCGCGAAGACCCGGATCGCTCCGCCGGCGGGTGTTGCCGCTCCCGCCGCGCCGACACCGGCCACCATCGCCAGCCCGGCGAGCGCGAGCACAGCCAAACCAATCGCAATCTTCCGCATAGCCATTCCCTCCGAGTCAGATTTGAGCGTTGCCGCGCGCCACCGAGCGCGCGAACCGCCAACACTGACACAACCCGACTCACCACGATGACTCGGCCAAGACGAGGCTCGTGTCAAGAAGACGCGCGACGCCGGGAAGCTTTGCTCGATCGCGTGACGGAAAGCGGGTCCTCAATACGGCGAGCCGTCCGCCGATCATCATCCCGCGAGGGAGCGTGTCCGGGGGGACCAGCTGCCCTTCCTCGCGCCGGGCGAACTTCGAGCTCGTCCGGGCCATGAGAGCCATGAAAGGGTGGTCTCGGGGGAGGCCACCCTTTCGTTTCCATCGGCGGAAGCTAGTCCGGCGTTGCGGGCCGCTCCCCGAGCCGGCGGATCGCCTCGTGAAGCTGCGCGAGCATCTCGGTCAGCTCCGGCACCCGCTCGAGCTCGGCCTGCTGGAGCTCCGTCCGGACACCGCGGATCTTCATCTGGACGAGGTAGGTCTCGGCGGTCGGTTCGTCGATGCCCTCCTCAGGTGCCCAGGCGTCGAGCTCGGCGAGCAGGGCGAGCACCTCTCCTGCCGCCGGCGTGCCCGACACGAGGTGGTCGCGAAGCGCGCGATTCGTCTCGTCGCGGAAGAGCTCCGGCGGGATCTCCGCGAGCTTCGGGACGAGGCTCCGATAGGCGATCACGCCGGCGAGTGCCCCCCGCTCGAACTTGTTCGCCGTGGCCACGACGCGTGGGGACGGTGGAACGCGGGAGCTCGCCGTCCCGCCACCGCGAATCTCGATCGGCATCCCGAAATGGTCGTTCGCCCAGCGCCAGGCATCGCGCCTGTCGATCGAATCGCGCACCGTCCCGAGGAACGCCTCGACCGCCCTGCGGCCGGACTCCGGATCGGGCGCGCGCTCCGCCTCGATCTGGGCGCGATGGAGAACGTATGGCTTCGCGGCCGCGAGCCTCGCCTCGAACCCGGTCGGGTCGTCGGCCGGATCGATGCCGGGCGGCAGGCTGACGACCCGCACGTCGAAGTTGCGCTTCACCGCGAGCTCCATCCCGCGGAGCGTTGCGGATGTTCCGGCCGCGTCCCCGTCGAAGGCGAGCCAGAGACGGGTGGTCGCCCGCTCGAGCTCCCGCAACTGATCCTCGGTGAGCGCCGTCCCCATGCACGCGACGACCGGCACGAACCCGGCCTGCCGAAGTGCGAGCACGTCGGTGTTTCCCTCGACGACGCACACCCGATTCTCGTTCTTGATCGCCGCTCGCGCCTTGTCGAACCCGTACACGATCGCGCCTTTCTTGAAGAGCTCGGACTCCGCCGTGTTCACGTACTTCGCCTTCAGCGGATCGTCCTCGTGAAGCCGCCGAGCCTGGAACCCGAGCACCTGGCCGCGGGCGTTCGCCAGCGGGAAGACGAGGCGGCGCTGGAAGTAGTCGCCGCGCGGCCCGGATAGCCCGGCCGCACGGAGCTCGTCGTCGGTGAACCCCTTCGCTCGCGCCCCGCGCGTCAGCGTCGCGCCTCCATGGGCCAACCCGAGGCGGAACTCGCGCGCAACGTCCTCTCCGAGCCCGCGCCCCGCGAGGTAGTCGCGTGCGAACGACCCCGCCGGCGATTCCCAGAGGTAGCGTTCGTAGAAGGAGGCCGCGGCCTCGAGCAGCGCGAGCAGCCGTTCGCGCCGCTTGCGCCGGCCGTCGTCGATCGCCGAGCTCTCCTCGTACTCGAGCGGGATCCGGAAACGATCGGCGAGCCACTCGATCGCCCCCACGAAGTCGAGCCCCTGCGTCTCGCGGACGAACTCGATCATGTCGCCGCCCTTCTGGCATCCGAAGCAGTGGTAGAGCTTGTCGAGCGGGTTCACCGAGAAGCTCGCCGTCCGCTCCTCGTGGAAGGGACAGCGGCCGACGAGGCGCGCCCCCGCCTTCCGCAGCGCGGTTCGCTCCTCGACGACGGCGACGAAGTCCGCGTTCTGACGTACGGCTTCGATGCTCGAGTCCCTGATCCGCGCCATCAGAGCGCCGCAGCGTATTCGAGGGCGAAGCGGTCGGTCATCCCGGCGATGAACTCCGTGATCTCCTCCGGCTCGTCGCCGCGATCGGCGAGCCGGGTGAAGATCGCGCGCACCGTCTCCCTCGCCCGCTCGTGCTCGGGACGCGTGACCGGGCCGAGGTAGACGCGGTCGAACATGAACGCGCGGAGCGAGAGCATCGCGGCGGCGATCTCGTCGCTCTGGGCGATGTCGCCCCGGAGCGCGGAGGTCTCGATCAGGTCGCTTACGAGCGTGTCGATCCGCCCCGAGCCCGTGCGCCCGAGCACCTCGATCTCGTCGTGCGGCAGGTCACCCTCTTGCAGGATCCCGTACCTGATCGCGTCGTCGATGTCGTGGTTGATGTAGGCGACGCGATCGACGATGCGGACGATCTTCCCTTCGAGGGTCTCCGGCTCCCGCTCGCCCCGGTGCGTGAGGATCCCGTCGCGCACCTCGTAGGTGAGGTTGAGCCGCTCGGCGATGCGGAGCGACTGCTCGTTGTGGCGAAAGCGGCCGCCGAATCGCTCGCCGAGGGCGGCGTGGAGTGCGTCCTCGCCGGCGTGGCCGAACGGTGTGTGACCGGTGTCGTGCCCGAGCCCGATCGCCTCGACGAGATCCTCGTTCAGCCGGAGCGCCCGCGCGACGACGCGGGCAATTCCGGTCGTCTCGAGCGTGTGCGTCATCCGGGTTCGATAGTGATCTCCGGCGGGGTCGATGAAGACCTGCGTCTTGCCTTTCAGCCGGCGGAACGGCTTCGAATGCACGATCCGGTCGCGGTCGCGCTGGAACGGCGTCCGTACGTCGGATTCGGGCTCGGGTCGGAGCCGGCCGCGCGTCTCGTAGGAGCGCACCGCAAGCGGCGAGAGGGCGTCGTCCTCCAGCGCGCGGATCCGCGCGGCGAATGAGTCCGCGACCCGTCCGGCGACCTCTGCCACCCTCCCAGGTTAGAGGTGCGACCGGCCGACCGCGTGCTCAGATGATGATCGGCACGGTGCCGCCGTCGACGCTCCAGGCGGCGCCGGTCACGTAGCTCGTGCGGTCGGAGCAGAGGAAGACGATCACGGCCGCGATCTCGTCCGGCGTCGCGAGGCGGCCGAGCGGCCGGCCCGCGCCGACCTTCGCCAGGATCTCCTCCCGATCGCCCTGCTGGTCTGCAAGTCCTCCGTCGCCGAGCCATGCCGGCGTCGCGGTCGGTCCGGGCGTGACTGCGTTACAGCGGATGCCGTTCTTTGCGTGCAGGTCGGCGACGAGGCGCGAGTAGGAGAGCATGGCGGCCTTCATGACCGAGTACTCGGGCATGCCCCCGGACGGGCGCTTCCCGGCCGTCGACGAGACGTTGACGATCACGCCGCTTCCCTGCTCGCGCATCCCCGGCAAGACGGCTCTCGTCGCGCGGATCGCGCTCATCAGGTTGAGCTGCCACGAGCGCTCCCAGATCTCCTCCGTGAGCTCGTCGAAAGCATGGATCTCGGCCCAGCCGACGTTGTTGACGAGACAGTCGACCCGTGAGTAGTCGGCGAGGGCCCGTTCGACCACGATCGCCGGCCCACCCGGGGTAGCGAGATCTGCGGCGACGTGCACATCCCCCGGGCCATCGTTCCCGCGGCTCGCGCTCACGACCGTCGCGCCCTCGGCTTTCAGGAGCTCGACGGTCGCGAGACCGATGCCCTCCGTGGCGCCCGTCACGACACACACCTTCTCTTCGAGTCCCAGCTTCACGCCCGGCTAGGTTAGTGGCCCGCGTATGACCACGCTTCTCCTAGCCCGCCACGGGCAGACGGACTGGAACCTCGAGCGGAGGTGGCAAGGGCACGCAGACCGACCGCTGAACCTCCTCGGGCGGGAGCAGGCAGCCGCGCTCGGCGCCTCGCTGACGGCTGCAGGGCTCGGCGCGATTCACACGTCGGACCTCCTCCGCGCGCGTCAGACGGCCGAGATCGTCGCCGAGTTGCTCCATCTGCCGGTCGAGATCGACGCGCGCCTGCGCGAGGTCGACGTCGGTGAGTGGTCGGGTCTCACGACGCCGGAGATCGAGCGCCTCTATCCGGCCGGAAACGACCGGCGCCTCGCAGGCGGAACGGGCTGGGATCGCGGCGAGAGCTACGAGGCGCTCGGCGCGCGCGTGGTCGAGGCGCTGATGGCGATCTCGGCCGCGCGGCCCGACGGGAAAGCGCTCGTCGTCACGCACGGCGGCCCGATACGAGCGGCCTGGCTTGAGACGGGAGGGTCGCTCGCAGCGTGGAATGGGAGCGGGAACTGCGATGTCGACGAGATCCGAGTCGAGGACGGCCGGATGCGATGGATACACTCGAGCCGTGGAGGATTACACGAACAAGTACAAGGGTGAGCAGGTCGAGATCGCGCTCTTCGGCGGCGAGTACCAGGACGGCGTGCTCACCGCGTACTGCTACGTGGACGATGTCGCTCACATCGAGCTGAACGGCCACATCCTCATCCCGCTCCAGAACATCGCATCGCTTCACTGCTCGAGCCGCTGCGACGCACCCGAGCCGGATTGGCCCCCGCAGGGGCTCGCCGAGGACGAACCGGACGAGCGCGACGACGAGGCGTAGCTCGTCGTGCGGGACGACGGTGTCCGGGAGGATCGTGTTCGGCCCGACGCTCGTCGTCGCGACGGTGTGCGGACGCGCGGCGTGCGGCATCGCGTGGCGATCGCGCGCAACCTCCTGAAGATCTGGATCCTCTTTCTCGCCCCCGTCGCGGGGCTCGGAGCACTCGGGTACCGCCTCGGCGGTCTGAACGTCGCGCTGACCTTCGGCGGCACGGTCGTGCTGCTCGGGGTCCTCGTCTACCGGTACTCGGACCGGATCGCCATGGGAATGGTCGGCGCCCGTGAGCTCCTGCAGACCGAAGCGCCGGCCGTCCATTCATCGCTCGACGCGCTCTCCGCCAGGGCCGGCGTCGTGCGCCCGAGGCTCTATCTGATCTCCGAGCCGTTTCCGCAGGCGCTCTCCGGCGGACGCGGTGCCCGTGGCGGTGCCGCGATCGCGCTGTCGTCCGGATTGATCGGCGTCGCGAGCCCCGCAGAGCTCGACGGGATCCTGGCGCACGAGCTCGCACATCTCCGCAACCGCGACGTCCTCGTCCAGACGGTGCTGGCATCGATCGCCGCCGCGATCGTCGAGCTTTCGCGGGTGACCGGCTGGTTCCAGCGCGGCTTTCTCTTCCTTCTCGGCCCGATCGCCGCCTCGATCGTCCATATGGGGCTCTCGCCGAACCGCGAGTATGCAGCCGACCGGTATGCGGCCGAGCTGTGCGATTCACCGCACGGGCTCGCCGACGCGCTGCTCCGGCTCGAGCTCGCCTCGGAGCTCGTCTCGTTCACGGCGAGCCCGGCGACCGAGCCGCTCTACACGGTGAACCCGTTCGCCGACGAGGGCCTGGCGCGGTTGTTCGTGACGCACCCCCCGCTCGGAACTCGCGTCCAGCGGCTGCGGGACCTCGATCCCGACTGGCGCGAGAAGCTCCGCGCGGCGTGACCCCGCCGAGGCGGCGTCCTACGGATCGGGAGGAGCGCCGGCCGAGAACGAAAACGGGGGCCAGACTGGGTCTGGCCCCCGAATGAAATGGGCGGCGTCCTACTCTCCCGGGGGATTGCTCCCCGAGTACCATCGGCGCTAGCGGGCTTAACTTCTCTGTTCGGAATGGGAAGAGGTGTTTCCCCGCCGCTATGACCGCCCAACTTGTGAGACGAGCTGCGCGACACCACGCTCCCGCGTAAGGCTTGCGAGAGCCGGCATCGACACCGCGCTCACCCTCAAAACTCCATAGCAGTCGGTTAGCGAGTTCTAAATCAAGACCTCGAGCAATTAGTACGGGTCCGCTCAACACATTGCTGTGCTTGCACGTCCCGCCTATCAACGTGGTGGTCTTCCACGGCTCTTACTCTCTCTAGGAGATGGGAGGCCTCATCTCGAGGTGGGCTTCCCGCTTAGATGCTTTCAGCGGTTATCCCGTCCAGACGTAGCTAATCAGCAGTGCCGTTGGCACGACAACTGATACACCAGAGGTCCGTTCGTCTCGGTCCTCTCGTACTAGAGACGACTCCTCTCAAGCCTCCAACGCCCATGGTGGATAGGGACCGAACTGTCTCGCGACGTTCTGAACCCAGCTCGCGTACCGCTTTAATGGGCGAACAGCCCAACCCTTGGGAC
>DASZLW010000019.1:0-9512 GCA_035552175.1 Gaiellaceae bacterium
ACGCTCGAGGTTCGCGGTGAGCTCGCGGGCGCGGCCGGGATGGAGCTCGACCGCCGTCACGTTTCCGGACAGCATCGTCGTCTTCGCGCCGGGGGCGGCACAGGCATCGAGCACGTTCTCGCCCTCCTGCGACCCGACGGCGAGGGCGGCGAGCTGCGAGCCGCGGCTCTGCCAGACGCGCTCCTCGTCGCTTCCCTCGAGCGAGCCTCGCTCGAGCCTGTATGCGCCCGGGATGTCGGTCGGCGTGCCGAGCGGGACGTCCGAGCGGACGACCAGCTCGGCCGGCTCGTTCTGCGCGCGCATGAGAGCGAGTGCCTCGTCGACGCCCCAGTCGCGCACCCAGACGTCGTACACCCAGTCCGGGTACGACTCCGCAAGCGGCCCGGGCGGGAGCGAGGCGACGAGATCCGGGAAGCCCTCCGCAAGCCGTCGGGCGACGGCATTCGTGAACCCGGCGGCGTGGTGGAGCCCCGCGCCCCGGACGAGCTGGACCGCGTCGTTGACGATCGCGTGCGGCGGCGCTTCGCTCCACGCGAGCTCGTATGCCGCGATCCGGAGCGCCGCGACGACCGGCGGATCGAGGGCGGCGGTGGGACGGCTCGCGATGAGGTCGATGCCGTGGTCGATCGTCCGCTTGCGCTGGACGGTCCCGTAGGCGATGCGCTGGGCAAGCGCGCGGTCGCGTGCATCGAGGCCGGCGGCGGCCGTTGCCATCGACCGGTCGGCGTAGGCTTGATTCTCGAAGACGCGGCGGACGACGGTAAACGCGGCTTTCCGTGCCGGTGCGGCTTCCGGGGGGCCGTCAGCCACGGCGGGTCACTCGCGCATTCCCCGCAGGAACTCCTCGTAGTCCATCCGGCGGCGCCCCTCGGGTTGCACGAGGACAGGGACGAAGCGGCCGCCTTCGAGCCGCCCCTGCCAGATCGTGACGCGGCGCCCGTATAGGTTCGCCCACGCACCGATGTGCGGCGAGAGCGCGCGCACGCGGCGGTCGGCGTCGACCGGCTCGTCGAGGCGAAGGGCCCTGTCGGCCGGGCCGAGCTTCTCGGCGTAGGTGGTTCCCTCCTCGGGCTGCGGAGCGAACGACGGGGCTGCAAGCACGTTGCCGAGAAGTCGCACAGCGACCTCGGCCGCACGGGCGAACACGACCCCCGCATCGTCGGCGGGGCCGATCGGGAAGGCCTCCTGCGCCGCGATCGGGCCGGCGTCGAGCGCCTTCACCGTCTCGTGGATCGTCACGCCGGTGCGCGTGTCGCCGGCAAGGATCGCCCGCTCGACAGGAGCCGCGCCGCGCCATCGGGGCAGAAGCGAGGGGTGGACGTTGAGCCAGAGCGTCCGCGCGAGGAGCGTCTCCGGGATCAGGAGCCCGTAGGCGCAGACCACGATCGCGTCGACCGCGGCGTCGAGCAGCTCCGGTCTCTCGGGCTGGTGGAGGGCGATCCCGAGGCGTTCCGCGGCCTCCTTCGCCGGCGGCGGCGCCAGCTTCCGGCCGCGTCCGCGTGGTGCGTCCGGGCGGGTCAACAGGTAGGCGATGTCGTGCTCCGCGGCGAGCCGCTCGAGCACATCCGCTCCGAATGCGGCCGTCGCGGCGACGGCGATGCGCATTTACCGTAGAACGGCTTGAGGGCGGAGGAGGCCGAGCGCCTCACTGCGGTGCTCGGCATCGGTGCGGTCGATGATCAGCACGCCGTCGAGATGGTCGAACTCGTGCTGCACGACGCGCGCGCTGAGGCCTTCGAGCTCGAGCTTCACCGCCTCGCCGCTCGGGTCGACGCCTTCGAGCGTGACCCGGGTCGAGCGCTCGACGGGCACGCGGACGCCCTCGAGCGAGAGGCAGCCCTCCTCTTCGGTCTCCTTCTCCGTCGACGGGTCGACGATCCTCGGGTTCACGATCGCCTGGGTCGCATTCTCGTCGTGGGAGAACACGAAGACGCGCTGGAGGACGCCCACCTGCGTCGCGGCGAGGCCCACTCCCTGCGCATCGCCCATCAGGTGGATCATCCGCTCGACGAGCTGCATGAGAAACTCGTCGAACTCTGTGACCTCCTTCGCCTTCATGCGGAGAGCGACGTCCGGGTACTGCCGGATCTGGGCGAGCGCGGCGCGGCGGACCTGCTCGTCGCGGCGCTCGATCTCGGCTTCGGTCAGCTCGCGGTGCTCGTCGTCGTGATCGTGCTCATGGTCGTGCTCATGATCGTGAGCGTGATGCTCGTGGTCGTGCTCGCCGTGCGCGTGGCCCTCGTGATCCGGATCGTGCGCAGGCTCGTCATCGTGCGAGTGCTCGTGTTCGTCAGCCATGAGTCGGGACAGTGTGCCAGTCTGCGGGCGCGTGGGTTCCGGAGAGGGCGCCCCCGCGCCGCCGGTCGGTTCAGGCCGGGAAGTGCTCGAGGATCCAGGCGGCGTCGAGTGGGCGCAGGCGGTAGTCGCGGCCGCCGACCTTGACGAAGTCGCGCGACCGTGGATCCATCCGCAGCCTGGCCTCGATCGGGTAGAAGCGGTTGTGCTTCCCGATCAGATCGTTGACGGCGTCGAACCGCCAGCGGGCGGCGCGCCGGCGCCAGGCCGCCGGATCGTCTCCGGCGTCGGCGCGCGCCTCGGCGAGCCGGGCGAGATGCGCTCCCGTCGCGGTCTCGATCTCGCGGAGGCGGATCATGTACGGGAGCGGCCCGCCGAGCGAGGCGATGTACGTGTCCGCCTCCGGTCGGAACTGCCGGATCCGGCGCGGTAGCGGCGTCCCGTTCAACGGGTTCAGCTCGTGGACGGCCGCAAGGTGCTCGCGCTCCTGCCGGGACGGCGGCGTCACGTCCCGGACGCCCCACTCCCCGAGGATCTCTTCCGCGGGCGTGCGCTTCATACCCTCAACTCTGCCAGGCGTCGGCTCCCGGCTGACGGCTCCGGGCACGGCGGGAATGGGCGTAGGCGGGCCGGCGGTCGACTCGGCGACGAGTCGAACGGCGCGACTTTGTGGTGCAAGTCACAAGCTCAGCCGGAGTTTGCAACTTGCAACACAAGCGCCGTTCGTGGCGCGGCGGCCACCCGAGCTCGGCGCGACAGCGGCTCGCTTCAGCGCCTCCGGTGTCCATGCCGCTCTTCGGAGATCGGCGCCTTCGACTGCTTGTGATGCACGTCACGAACTCGACCAGGTGGTTCACAGCGACTGCGGATCGACGTCGACCACGGCGGTCAGGCCGGCGCGCCGCATCGCCGGGGCTGCGGCGGCGAGGAGGCCGGCGGCCCGGGTCGCGACCGCGCGGGGCCGGTCGGTCTTCGCGATCAGCTGCGCCCGGTTCCGGCCGCGCAGCCGCAGGAGCGGCGCGGGGCCGAGGAGCTCGGCGTCCGGCATCCCCGCGGCGATCTCGTCGAGCGCCTTCCGCACCGGCCCCGCGGCGGGCCCCGATACGACGATGCGCACGAGATGGCGCACGGGCGGATAGCCGAGCGCCTCGCGCCTTTCGAGCTCCTCGGCGAGGAAGCGCCGCACGTCGTGCCGGGCGGCGTAGACGATCGGACGCGCGTCCGGCTGGAACGTCTGCACGATCACCTTGCCCGGCGCGTCGCGCCCGCTCCGCCCCGCGAGTTGGGTGAGCAGCTGGAAGGTCCGTTCCTCGGCTCGGAAGTCGGGCAGCGCAAGCGAGGTGTCGGCATCGACGACGGCCGCGAGCTCGACACCGCTGAAGTGGTGTCCCTTCGCAACCATCTGCGTCCCGAGCAACACCGCGCCGGCCGCCTCCGCGAACCGGCGGAGCGCGGCTGAGGTCAGCTCGGGCTTCGCCGCCGTGTCCCCGTCGAGCCGGATCAGCTCGAGCCCGGGAAACTCCTTCGTGAGCGCCCGCTCGAGCGACTGCGTGCCCGCGCCGAGCCGCGCGATCTCGGCCGATCCACACACCGGGCACGTCTCCGGGCCGGCTTCGCCGTGGCCGCAGTGGTGGCAGTGGAGCCGTCCGTCCGAATGCAGGACGAGCGAGACGTCGCAGTTCGGGCACCGGACGGTGCGGCCGCAGGCGCGGCAGTGGAGCGCGGGCGCGACGCCGCGGCGGTTCAGGAGCAGGATCGCCTTCCCGCCTCGCTCGATCACGGCGCGCAGCTCCGCGAGCAGTGGAGCCGAGAGCGGGTACCCGGCCTCACGGCGGAGATCGACG
Source organism: Gaiellaceae bacterium (assembly GCA_035552175.1). Classification (GTDB taxonomy): domain Bacteria; phylum Actinomycetota; class Thermoleophilia; order Gaiellales; family Gaiellaceae; genus PALSA-600. The sequence continues at coordinate 4,140 of DASZLW010000019.1, forward strand.
ACCTGCACCGGCGGTAGCTCGCCGCCGACCCGTCCACCGAGCTCGAGCCGCTCAAGAGCCGCCCAGCTCTCCGGCCGGGGCGTCGCGGAGCCGAACACCGCGACCGCACCCTCGAGGGACGCGCGCTTCGCCGCGAGCGTCCGAGCGTCGTACCGCGGATCGGAATCCTGCTTGTAGGACGCATCGTGCTCCTCGTCGACGACGATCAACCCGAGCCCGTGCATCGGGGCGAACACCGCAGACCGCGCCCCGACGACGATCCGTGCCTCCCCGTTCGCGATCCGCTCTCGTTCGTCGCGCCGCTCCGCCTCGGTCAGCCCCGAGTGGAGGATCGCGACCCGCTCGCCGAAGCGCGCCCGCACACGACCGACGGTCTGGGGGGCAAGCGCGATCTCGGGCACGAGCAGGATCGCGCCCAGCCCGCGCTCGAGCATCGCGGCGCATGCCTGCAGGTAGACCTCGGTCTTCCCCGAGCCGGTCGGGCCGTAGAGCAGGAAGGCCCCGCCGTCGCCGGCGTCGATCCCCGCGACGATCCGGTCGGTCGCGATTCGCTGCTCGGGGCGCAGCTCCGCCGGTTCGTCCTCGCCGCCGAACGACTGCCGCTCGGCCGGGGGGGCCTGCTCCTTCCGGCGCCTCGGCAAGTCTGGCGCGACGAGGGCAAGAGCCCGCGCCGGGGTCGATCCGTAGTAGTCGGCAAGCCAGAGCGCGAGGTCGACGAGCGCCGGCGGCACCTGCCCGACGACCTTCTCGACGGGAACCGGGACGACGCCCTCGGGTGCCGCCTCGTCGATCGAGACGACGATCCCCCGTGCCCGTCGCCGCCCGAACGGGATCGACACGATCGCCCCCTTCCCCACTCCCTCCTCGACCTCGTAGGTGAACGCGCGCGCCACGGCGCGTGCGGTCACGAGCGGGTAGACCGAGGCGAGGGGCACCGCGCCAGCGTAGTGCCCGCGTCAGGCGCCGGATTCGGCCGCGCCCGCGCTCCTGAGCCGGCGCCACGAGAGCGTCCGGGCCATCAGGAACATCGCCGTCAGGCCGAGCGCGAGGTTGAAGACGACGAGCGCGATGTTCATCCCGACGCTGAACGCGAGCAGGAGCGAGCGCGACACTGCCTGCCCCTGGAAGATGAAGACGATAAGCCCCTGCTTGGTGCCGGCACCGCCCGGCGTCGCCGGAAACAGCGTTGCGAGCGAGTCGACCACCAGTGCCAGCAGCGCGTTGTGGATCGTCGCGTGGACGTGGAAGGCCTGCAGGAAGTAGTAGATCGAGGCGATCCGGAGCACCCAGGAGAGCGCTTGGGGCAGGACGACCGCGCGCACGAGTCGCGGCGGGTCGTGGACGATCGCGAAACCGCGCATGACTCGCGCCCGCGTCGCCTCACCTCGCTCGACGAACACGATCAGCCCGATCGCGCCCGCGGCGAGGACGAGCCCGAGCCCGATCGCGGTCGCGTTCCTGTGCTCGAGGAAGAAGCCCCAGTCGACCGACGGGAGCCGCGAGTAGACCTGGTGCGTCGGGAGCACTCCGATCGCGAGCGCCCAGATGATGAATCCCGCCGCGACGAAGAAGTCGAAGAGCGTCTCCGCGACGAGCGTCGGGGCGAGCGTCGAGTACTTCGCGTCCTCGATCCGCTGCTTGACGAGATAGAGCTTGATCACGTCTCCGGCGCGGGCGGGTGCGACCGAGTTCACGCCGACACCTGCGACGTACGCCCCGAACGTGCTCCGGAACGGGATCCGGTGTCCCGGATACGCAGCGCTGAGGATCGCGCGCCATGCGATCGTCCTCAACAGCAGGCGGACGACGTGGAGCGCGAGCGCGAGTGCGAGGAACTGCCACCTGACCGCCGCAAGCTGGTCGGCGAACACGTGCACGGCGTGGAAGAAGGCGCCCACTCCTCTAAGCGTACGGCTCCACCACCTCGTCACCCGGCCTCCTGGCCGAGGGCGAGCGGAGAGCCTCGCGCGGCACCGATCGCCCGGGCGGCGCGCGGGATAGGCTCGTGAGGTGCGCCGCCCGCATCTGCTCGTGCTCGCAGCGGCAGGCCTCGTGTTCTGCCTCTCCCCCGGCGCGGCATCGGCCGGCAAGCCCGGCGTTCCCCGCTGGCCCGTGTGGCTCTGCTTCCCCGGCGAGGCGCACGACTACTGCAACGCGCGCCTCACGACGACCGCGATCGACGCGAAGGGCAAGGAGACGACCACGACTCCCGTCGTTCCCGCGAGCCGGCCGATCGACTGCTTCTACGTCTATCCCTCGGTGAGCCTCCAGAGCCGCGGCAACTCGAACCTGCACGTCGACGAGGTCGAGCAGGAGGTGGCCGTCGACGAGGCTTCGCCGTTCGAGCAGGTCTGCCGGGTCTTCGCGCCGATGTACCACCAGGTCACGGGATACGCGCAGCAGGATCACTACAAGTACAGCTACGAGCTCGAGTACACGGACGTGCGGGCCGCCTGGCACGACTACCTCGCCCACGACAACGACGGCCGCGGCGTCGTCCTGATCGGGCATTCGGAGGGCTCGTTCATCCTCAAGCGGCTGATCCGCGAGGAGATCTCGAAGACGCCGTCCGAGCGGAAGCTGCTCGTCTCGGCCCTGCTTTCCGGCGGGAACGTCGTCGTCGCGAACCCCGGCAGCTCCGGAACGGACATGCCGCACACGCCGCTCTGCACGTCGCGGACGCAGACGGGCTGCGTCGTCGCCTGGTCGACCTTCGACCGGACGCCGCCGAAGGTGGCCGACTTCGAGAGCGTCGGCAACGCGAAGACCCAGCATGTCGTCTGCGTGAACCCCGCGGATCCGGGCTCGACCGCCCCGCAGCCGGTCACACCGTGGTTCCCGCCGTTCGACTCGGGTGGGATCGCGCCGCTGAACTACGGCTACAAGTTCTTCTGGATCTCGTTCCCCGGCCTCTACACAGCGCAGTGCGTCCGGCAGGGAAGCCGCTCCTGGCTGCTCGTCGCTCGCGTGCGCCATCCCGGCGACGAGCGGCCGGCGGCTCGGGAGGTCGATGGGGCCCCACACGGGCTGCACGAGGCCGACATGACGGTCGTCCTCCCCCAGCTCGTGGCACTCGTCCGCTCCGAGAGCGCCGCTTACCGGCATCGTTAGGCGTGATGACGCAGAAGCACTCCGTCGACGAGTACCTGGAGACGATCTACTTCCTTGCGTTCCCGATCGGGGAGTACCGCCCGCAGCACGGGAGTCACCCGACTCTGTCGTCGCGCGTCGCGGAGATGCTCGGCGTCTCGCGCGCCTCGGCCGGCGAGATGCTCAAGCGGCTCGAGGCGGAAGGCCTCGTCGAGCGGGGCGAGCACAAGGAGGCGATCCTCACGCCGGCCGGCGCCGAGCGCGCGCGGCGCGTGGTGCGCAAGCACCGGATCATCGAGCGCCTGCTCACCGACTTCATGGGCTACACGGCTGCCGAGTCGCACGTGCACGCCGACGAGCTCGGCGACACGTTCACCGACGACATGATCGAGCGGATCGAGGTGCGCCTCGGCCATCCGGACCGCTGCCCGCACGGCTGGCCCGTCGACCCCGACTTCGAGCAGGCCGAGAACCGTGAGCTCGAGCCGCTCGCAGCGCTCTCGCCGGGCCAGCGCGCCACTGTCGTCCGCCTGGCCGAGCACGACGGCGATCTCCTGCACTGGTTCTACGACCAGGGCCTGGCGCCCGGGACGAGCTTCGAGGTGCTGTCGGCCGCGCCGTTTCGGATCGCCGTCGACGGCACCGAGAAGGCGATCGACGAGCGCGCCGCCGAAGGCCTGTACGTCCGCGCGACCGCGTAGCGGACGAAAAACGCCTCTGGCGCCGAACGGGGATCAGGCGCGGGCGGGCTCGCCGAGGCCGGCGGCCTGGCGGAGCGCGTCGGCCTTGTCGGTGCGCTCCCACGTGAAGTCGTGGTCGTCGCGGCCGAAGTGGCCGTACGCGGCGGTCTTGGCGTAGATCGGGCGGCGGAGGTCGAGGCCGCGGAGGATCGCGGCGGGCCGAAGGTCGAAGTGCTCGTCGACGAGCCGCTCGATGTGCGAGACGGGAACGTTCTCCGTGCCGAAGCACTCGACGAGGATCGAGAACGGCTTGGCGACGCCGATCGCGTAGGCGACCTGGATCTGGCAGCGATCCGCCAGACCGGCTGCGACGACGTTCTTGGCGACGTAGCGAGCCGCGTAGGCGGCCGAGCGGTCGACCTTCGTCGGGTCCTTGCCCGAGAAGGCCCCGCCGCCGTGCGGCGCAGCGCCGCCGTACGTGTCGACGATGATCTTGCGGCCGGTCAAGCCGGTGTCGCCCATGGGGCCGCCGATCACGAACTTGCCGGTCGGGTTGACGTACACGAAGTCCTTGTCGTTCCACTGCGCGTCGTCGACGAAGTCACGCGGCAGGATCGGGCGCAGGACGTGCTCGATCAGATCCGGCTTGATCATCGTCTCCGCGTCGAGGCCGTCGCGATGCTGGGTCGAGACGAGGACGCGCTCGACGGCGACCGGCCGCTGGCGACCGGCCTCGTCGACCTCGTAGCGAACCGACACCTGCGCCTTGCCGTCCGGCCGCAGATACGGGAGCACCTCCGCCTTGCGCACCTCGGAGAGGCGCTTGCAGATCTTGTGGGCGAGCATGATCGGCAGCGGCATCAGCTCGGGCGTCTCGTTCGTCGCGTAGCCGAACATCATCCCCTGGTCGCCTGCGCCGACCCCGTCCAGCGGATCGTCGTCGCCGTGCGCGTGCTGCACCTCGTACGCCGCGTCGACGCCCTGGGCGATGTCCGGGGACTGCTCGTCCAGCGCCACGATCACACCGCAGGTCTCGGCGTCGAACCCGTATTTCGCGCGGGTGTACCCGATCCGCGCCACGCGGTCGCGCACGAGGCGTGGGATGTCCACGTACGTGCTCGTCGAGATCTCCCCTGCCACCACGACCAGGCCGGTCGTGATCAGCGTCTCGCAGGCGACGCGACCCATCGGGTCGTCCGTCAGCACCGCGTCGAGCACCGAGTCCGAGATCTGATCCGCGACCTTGTCGGGATGACCCTCGGTGACCGACTCGGACGTGAAGAGGAACGTGCGGCTCGCCATTCGGCGGCCAAGGGTAGCGGAAGCGGCCCGGGGCACCTGCGGGAGAACCGCGTCGAGGGACGCCGCGCTACTCGGCGCGGGGCCGACGGCCCATCAGCGAATCGGCCAGCGCCGAGATCGGCATCCCGTCGAGGACGGCGCAGACGCCTTCGGTGATCGGCATCTCGATCCCGAGCCGGCGCGCGAGATCGCGCAGGACAGGCGCGGTCGTCAGACCCTCGACCGTCTGGCCGATCTCCGCGAGAGCGCGCTTCTGTGACTCCCCGCGCGCGATCAGCTCGCCCGCGCGGCGGTTGCGTCC
>DASZLW010000020.1:0-11589 GCA_035552175.1 Gaiellaceae bacterium
CAGCGTAGAGCTCCGACCCGGGAGCTCCGGTCGAGGCAAGCGGGTCGGGATCCATCGCCCGATGATTCTCTCAGCTTCGACACGAGCCGGCCGCCGCCGACACCGTGCGGGGATCAGTGCTGGGCGAGCTCGGCCTTCAGACCCTTGATGCGCGCCACGACGCCGTTCAGGCTCTCGTGCGAGATCTCCCCGGCGTCGGCAAGCTCGAATGCGAGCTTCCCGAGCTCGTCGTAGGCCTGACCGAGATCGCGCTTCGCCTGCACCTCGCCGATGCCGTCCTTCGCCTTCGACGTCGCCGTCTCGGCCGCGCTCTTCGCCTTGTCCAGGAATCCCATCTCGTGTCCTTTCGTCGAAGCGATTTCAGTGGACTGTAGATGCCCTGCAGCAGCAAGCGCCGTTCAGTTCCAGATCAGGTTTCCGGCCATACGCTGGAAGACCCGCGGTTGCGAAACGGCTCGAGTTCCCGACCGGACGATCCGCGTGACCCGCCGATGCCGCCGAGAACCGATGACACGAATGCGGCCCCGAACCCCGAGATCGAGGCGGCGAAGCTCGAGGCGGCCAAGGTGCCGCGCGTCACCGTCTACTTCTGGGTCGTCAAGATCCTCACGACCGCGATGGGCGAGGCCGTCTCCGACTACCTCGTGCACACCTTCAACCCGTATGTCGCGGTGACCGCCGGCTTCGCAGCGTTCGCGGTCGCGATGGCGATCCAGTTCCGCGCCCGCGCCTACGTGCCCTGGATCTACTGGCTTGCGGTCGCGATGGTCGCGGTCTTCGGGACGATGTCGGCCGACGTGCTCCACGTCGAGTTCCACGTCCCCTACATCGCCTCCACCCTCCTCTTCGCCGTCGCCCTCGTCGTCGTGTTCGGCACCTGGCAGCGGAGCGAGGGAACGCTGTCGATCCACAGCATCGTCACCCGCCGCCGCGAGGCGTTCTACTGGGCGGCCGTGCTCGCCACGTTCGCGATGGGAACCGCGGCCGGCGATCTCGCCGCCTACACGGCAGGCCTCGGATTCCTCTCGGCCGGGCTCGTCTTCCTCGCCGTGTTCGCGCTACCGGGCATCGCCTACCGGCTTCTCCGGATCAACGCGATCCTCGCGTTCTGGTTCGCGTACGTGATGACGCGGCCCCTCGGCGCCTCGTTCGCCGACTGGACGGGGAAGTCGCGCCACGCGCACGGCCTCGGGTACGGCGACGGCCCCGTCGCGGCCGTCCTCGCCCTGCTGATCGTGGTGCTCGTCGCCTATCTCACCGTGACCGGGAGGGATCGGCAGCCGCGCCTCGCGGGGACCGCGCTCCCGGGCCTCGCGCACGATCCCGCATGATGTCCGGGTGAACGCCGGTCTTCTCGTCCTCTCGACCTTCCTCGCGAGCGCCGTCGAGATGGTCGAGGCGCTCACGATCGTCCTGGCGGCCGGGCTCGCACGCGGGTGGCGCTCGTCGCTCCTCGGGACGGGCGCGGCCACGGTCGCGCTCGCGGCGATCGTCGGAGCGGTCGGCCCCGCGTTGACGTCGGTCCCGCTCCGCGAGCTGCGCCTCGTCGTCGGCGCGCTGCTCCTCGTGTTCGGGCTCCAGTGGCTGCGGAAGGCGATCCTGCGCGCGAGCGGCTTCAAGGCCCTCCACGACGAGGACGCGATCTTCGCCCGCGAGCTCGACGACGCCCGCACCGCCGCACCGGACGAACGTGCAGGGATCGACTGGTACGGGTTCACGCTCGCGTTCAAGGGCGTGCTCCTCGAAGGGCTAGAGGTCGCCTTCATCGTCGTCACCTTCGGCAGCAACCAGGGCAGCATCCCGCTCGCCGCGGCCGGTGCCGGCGCTGCGCTCGTCGTCGTCGCCGGCGTCGGGTTCGCCGTGCGGAGCCCCCTCGCGCGCGTTCCCGAGAACACGCTCAAGTTCGTGGTCGGGATCATGCTCACGTCGTTCGGCACGTTCTGGGCGGCCGAAGGCGCCGGGGCGCACTGGCCCGGAGCGGACACGGCGCTCCTCGGCGTGATCGCCTTCGTCGTCGTGACGTCCGCCGGCCTCGTCGCGCTCCTGCGAAGCCGGCACGCGGTGGCGGTGGCGGCATGACCCGGATCGGCGCCTTCGGCCGGTTCTGGTGGGACTTCGTGATCGGCGACGACTGGACGGTCGCAGCCGGCGTCGTCGCGGCGATCGGGATCACGGCGGTGATTGCCGCGGGCGACGTCGCAGCGTGGTGGTTCCTGCCGCTCGCCGTCGTCGCAGTGCTCTACGCGTCGCTGCGCCGCGCGATCGCGCACCCGGAGTAGCCCTACTCCTCCTGCTGCTCCTGCAGGTCCTGCGCGATGAACGGCGTCAGCGCCGCTGCAAGGTTCGGGAGCGGCATCGTCTGGAGCCAGAGCTTCCCGGGCCCCGTCAGCTTCGCGAGGAACAGGCCGTCGCCGCCGAGGAACTTGTTCATGATCCCCGGCACGGTCGTCATCTCGAACTTGACCGACGACTCGAACATCCCGACGTGCCCCGGATGGACGCGCAACTCCTCGCCGTCCGCGAGATCGCGCTCGATCAGCTCGCCCGACAGCTCGATGAACGCGAGGCCCTCGCCGACGAGCTTCTGGAGCCGGAAGCCCTCGCCGCCGAAGATGCCGGAGCTCAGCTTCTTCTGGAAGGCGATCTCGATCCCGACGCCCGCGACGCCGCAGAGGAAGCCGTGCCGGTGGACGCGGGGCTCGTTGTCCTTCGCAACGTTCACCGGCACGATGTGCCCCGGCACTCGAGCCGCGAACGCGAGCTCCCCGGCCTCGTGCGCCTTGTACTCCGTCATGAAGAACGATCCGCCTGCGATCTTCCGCTTGACGGCGCCGAAGAGACCGCCGCCCGAGCCGCCGCCGCCCATCCCGCTCGCGAGATGGATGCCCGACGTGAGCCAGGACAGCTCGCCGGACTCGGCGACCATCGTGTCGCCGGCGTCGAGGTAGAGCTCCAGGACGGGCATCGTCGTTCCCTTGATCTCGTAGCGCATCTCCGGCCTCCGTCGGTTCGTGGTCCGCGTCGCCGCGACGCTACGCGGTCGCACGCGGGCGGTCAATCAGACGTGGCCCTTGCGACGCAGCCACTCGAGCGACGCGTACCCCCAGATCGGCGGCAGGTAGTACGTGCAGAGGCGGTGCGTGAGCGCGATCGTGAACGCCTCGGACTCCGGGACGCCCATCGCGACGAGACCGCCCGCGATCCCGGCCTCGGCGGCGCCGATGCCGCCCGGCACCGGGACGAGGCCCGCGAGTGTCGAGGCGACGACGTTGATCAGCACGAGCTGGCCGAGACCGAGATGGACCCCGTAAGCGCGCGCCGCGGCGCCGAGCGTCAGCGCGAAGAGCACCTCCTTGCCGACCGCGCCGCCGAAGAGCTCCGTCAGCTTCTGGCGGCTGCTCGCAACCGCCCGCAGGCTCCGGAGTGCGTCCTTCACCGACGGGACGACCTTCGCCCGCACCTTCGGGATCGAGAGGACGATCGCAACCAGGACGACGAGACCGCCGAAGATCGCCGCGACGAAGCGTCCGGACGGCAGCGCGCCCGAGAGCTGCCTGGTGTTGAAGTCGAAGTGCGTGAACGGCAGGATCGAGAGGACGAGCAGCACCTGGACGATGGTGTCCGAGAGCCCGTCGATCGCCCCGGAGGCGACCGCCTCCCCCGTCGAGGCGCCCATGCGCTGCAGGAACCTGATGTTGAGGGCGATCGTCCCCGCCGACCCCGGGACGGTGAGGTTCAGGAACTTGCTCGCAGATTCGAGGACGACGCACGGAAGGAGCGGCAGAGGCGTCATGACCGCACCGCGCAACGAGATCGCCTGCGGGACGTACGAGAGCTGCGCGAGGAGCAAACCGACCGCGACCCACGCCACGTCCGACTTTCGCAGCTCGTGCCCGATCGTTCCGAAGCCGATCTTCGCGAGCTTCGTGATCAGGAAGTAGGCGGCGAACGCGACGAGCGCGGTGTAGGCGAAGTCGCGGGGGCGGACACGGCGGAGCGGGACGATCTCGGGGAGCTTGGTGCCGGTGGCGGTTGCCGCCGCCGTGCGGAGCGTCTTCAGCTCAACCTCGTGGGAGCGGGCGAGATCGCGGGTGTGCGGCGTCAGGGCGGCGCGTTCGAGGAAGGGAAGCGAACCGGCGACCGCCTCCTTGCCTGCGCCCTGGCACGCCGCCCGCAGCGCCCGGTCCGGGCCGACGAGGACGGTGCAGGAGACGAGGAGCTCGGCGATGTCGATGTCGAGCGCGGATTTCGGCGCCCCGAGGGTGGCGGCGGAGAGATCGAGCAACATCGGCTTTCCCTCGACGATCGCGACGTTCCGGCCGTTCAGCCGGCCGTGCGAGATGCCGGCGCCGTGGAGGATCGCCACCTGCTTCCAGAGCTCGAGGAGCACGGCGTCGAGCACCTCGTCCGGGAGCGTGCCCTCGAGCGGCGAGACGTCGGCCTGACGGGTGACGACGATCGCGTCGCCGCCGACGGCGAGCGCGGCGGTGACGACGACGGGCACGCGAACGCCGGCCTGTGCGGCCATCAACGTCGCGAGCGCCTCGTGCTCGACCTGCTCGACGCGGCCGACGGCGGCGCTTCTCGGCGGATCGCGGTAGGCGAGCGCCCTCCAGCGCCTGGCGAGCCGCTGCGTGTCCTGCGCATCGCGCCCGAGGACGCGCACCCTGAGCGGCTGGGCCGACTCGTCGTGGCCGACGTACTCGGCGGAGCCGACGCGCTGCCGCTCGGCAGGTCGGAGATCCGTGGTGACGACGCCGAGCCCCGCGAGCTCGGCACGGATGCGCTCGGTCGGCGGCACACCCGCCGCGGTGCCGAACGCGAGGCGGACGACCGCGGCGGCGCCGAGGCCGAGCGCCAGGCCGCCGAGGGCTTCCGACGGGCGGGCGGCGGCGAGAGCGATCGCCGCGAGCGCCGCGAGCGGAACGAGCGAGGCGGCGATCCGGCGAACGGGCCTGACGAGCTCGGGGCCGCTGACGACGAGGAGCGCGGTGGCGGCGGCCAGGCGGAGCTCGGGGAACTCCCAGCGGGCGAGGACGTGATCCTTCAACGGGAACCAGCCGGAGCCGACCGCGCGGCCGAGGACGAAGCCGACCGGCGCGAGGAGCACGAGCGAGGCGAGCTGGTCGCGCGCGAGAAGCCAGCGTCCGCGAAGGAGCACGTCGACGGTGACGAGGATCGCGAGCGCGAGCGCGGCGACGAACGCGACGCGCCAGAACGCGTCTGCCCAGCCGAGCGCCGTGATCACCCCGCGGCCGACATGGCGATCCTGCGTCGGCGCGGACGATGCAGCGACGGCGGCGAAGGCCGTGGCGACCGCCCCGGCGGCGAGAAGCACGCCGTCGATCGTCCGCCGATTCCTCCGGCCTGGCTCCTCGGCGGTCAGGAGCGCGAGGAGGCGCGTGAGGTCGGCGGGGCTACCGGCGCCGCGCGTCGCCAAGTTTCATCGGCGCGAGCATACATCCGCCTTCCGGCGGAGCCCGGTCAGTCGCCGCGCCTGGACGTGAGAAGCGGCACCCTCAGGATCGCGTGGGGAGCCGTCTCATGACGTGCGGCCGCGACGGGAGACTCGGCGGTGGCGAGCGTGGCGGAGGGGCGTTTCCGGAAGACGTAGACGCGCGATGCCTGCTCGACCGCGAAGAGCTCGGTGTCCGTGCGGATCTCGTGGAGGATCGGCCGTTCGGTCTGGACAGCGAGAGCGACGAGGCTCTCGAAGGCTGCGATCTCGATCGGAGCCGAGCCCGAGATCACCGACTGCTCGAGGCCGATCACATCCACGAGCGAGCGGCCCGCGCGGTGAGCCGTCCGCTTCTCGTTCGACCAGATGTCGTCGCGCCGGCGGCGCTGGCTCCGGAGGGCGATCACGAGGCCGAGCGCGGCGACGAGTGCTCCGCCGAACCGGAAGACGAATGCGGGTGCGTGGATGCGCGCGAACGTGACCCACCTGGCACGCGACCGGATCAGGTCGCCCGCCTGCGCCGGATGGAACTCGCTGTCGAGCGTCTGCGCCTGCGAGGAGGCACCGAGGTCGAGCGCCTGCGGAGCGAAGACCGCGGCATCGAGCGTGAACGGGATCGTCGGGGCGAAGGTCCCGTGCACGGGATGGTCGTCGACCGTGCCCTCGTAGTGGATGACCGGCTGCAGCCGAACGGTGTACGAGCGCGCCGCGACCCGCGAGCCCGCCTGAAGCTTCGCGAGTACCTCGGTGAGCCCGCTCAGGCTCATCGTCGCGGTGACCGAGGCGCGGTCGCCCGTGAACGCGACCGGCTGCACGAGCTTGTACGCGTTGCGCCAGCCGGAGTCGCCGAGGAAGACGTCCTGCAGCGTGATCGTGCCGTGGATGTCGTGCTCGAGCTTCGAGTTGAACCGGTAGGCGAAGTTCATCGTCACCTGGTCGATGTCGCCGATCACGAGCTCTTCGCCCGTGTGGGCGACGCCGCTCGGGTAGACGAGCGAGTCCGGGTGGGTCGTCGGCGCCGTGTAGGTGAACGTCCCGGCGTTCGAGAAGGCGGTGAACCGCTCTGTACGAGACGCGCTCTGCGTGAAACCGCTCAGGGTTGCGGTGAGTCCCACGGTGAGGAGCGCCACGCCCATGTAGAAGACACGCGCCTTGCGCGGCTTGTGGAAGCGCAGGTTCACGGTTGCCGCCTCGTGCGGCCTGATAGGGTGCATGCGGTCATCGCTTCCACTTTTGTCGGCAGGAGCGGCCCATAACTGAAGGCATGAGGCTCATGTCTGCTGCCGGCCCTCCCTCTTGATCCCTTCCCAATCGACCCCCGGACACGACGGCACGCGCTCCTTCGTGCGGAGAATGGCCAGGGTCGCGAGGACCGCAGGCGTCACGTCGTCGAAAAGGGGGATCGGGAGGACACGGAAGTTGGCACTCGTGTTCCGGGTCGCTCCGGTCGATGAAGGTGATGTGGCCTTCGGATCGCTCTCCTCGATGCAGCTCGACGGACTCTCCGACGAGGAGGGCTCGAAGGGCGAGGGCACGAGCCGGCGCCGCGTGATCGTGGCGTTCGCGTTCGCGGTCGTGACGATGGGCGCCACGTTCCTGCTCGCCCGGCGGCTGACGAACACGAGCTGGCCGCTGCAGCGCGCGCACAAGGGACTCGTGGCGGGAGCCGTCGCCCTCTATTTCTCGAGCTACGTGCTCCGCGCCCTCGGCTGGCAGAAGCTCTTCCCCGCCTCACGGCGCCCGGGTCGGAGCCGCTGCCTCACGGCGTGCGGTGCGGCCGCGGCGAGCGGCGTGATCCTTCCGTTCCGCCTCGACTACCTCGTCAAGATCGGCACCCTGCGCCGGATGCCGGGAGTCAAGCTCGGCCTCGAGGCGATCGCCCTCTCGATCATCTCTCTCGGCCTCGTCGACGCGGTCGCGTTCCTTCCGCTCTCGATCTCCGCGACGGCGACGACCTCTTCGAGCTTCCGGCTTCCGCTCGTCGGCGTGGTGCTGTTCGGGATCGGCGCGTGCGGCGTGCTCGTCACGGGTCGCCATCTCGGCCGGCTCGGGTTCGTGAAGAGCCGGGCGCGAGTCGCAAAGCTCGTCGAGAAGGTCGCGAGCCGCCCCGGTGGAACCGTGAACGACGCGATCCTCGCCTGGGTCTACCTCCTCGGCTGCTGGACGACCCGCGCCACGGGAAGCATGCTCCTGCTCGATGCGCTCGGCGCCGGGTTCTCGCCGACGATCGCGTTGATCGTCCTCTGTGTCGCCTCCGCGGCTGCCCTGATCCCGATCACCTCGGGCGGTGCGGTCGCGAACGTCGGAGCAACTGCCGCGGTCCTGCTCGCGCTGGGCGTCCACCGCGAGCAGGCGATCAACTTCGGCCTCGCCTCGGGCCTCCTCCTGTGCACGACAGCCGCGATCGCCGCGGTCGTCGGCCTCGGCGCCTCGTTCGCCGCCTCGCGCCTCGCACTCGCCCGCGCAGCGGCCTAGAAACCGGGCATCCGCGCCGGGTGGCCGGCCGGGATGCCGAGTCGCTCGATGTCGGCGGCCTTCTCCGGATGGGACTCGAGCAGGTCGGCGACGCGGCCGCCTTCGAAGCAGCCCGGAGTGAAGCCCGGAGCCATCGTGCACCCGAAGAGGCCGTAGCGCCCGCCCGGCACCAGCTCGCCCGCCTGCCACGTGCCGGCGGGGATCACGTACTGCACGAGCTGGCCTCCTGCGACGTCGGTGCCGAGGATCACCTCGTCGTCGGAGCCGTCGCTTCGAAGCAGCACGAGCCGGATCGGGTCGCCCGCGTAGAAGTGCCACACCTCGTCGAAGTCCAGGCGGTGGAAGAGCGACCGGCTGGGCGGATCGTCGCAGTAGAGGCCGATCCCCGCCGAACCCGCCGGGCCGTCGCCCGTCGTCGCGTCGCTGACGTAGGTCTGGACGAAGAACGTCGCCTCGACCGGCAGCGGCGTCATGCCGAGGCGTTCGACCAGGAGTCTCGCGATCGGATCGATCGGCTGAAGCTACCGGTAGCGCGAGAGCACCGGAGCATCCCGGACCCGGGGACCGGTGTACTAACGTCAGGCGGATGAGCGCACCCGCTGTGGAGCAGCTCCTCGACCTCTCCGGGCGCGTCGCCCTCGTCACCGGCGGGAGCGGGAACATCGGCGCCGGGATCGTACGACGGCTCCACGAGGCGGGAGCGTCGGTCGTCGTCCACGCGCGGAACGACGTGGAGCCCGCGAGGAGCCTCGCCGCCGACCTCGGGAACCGGGCGGGGGCCGTCTACGGTGATGTCGAACGCGACGCACGCTCGATCTGCGCGGCGTCGATCGAACGCTTCGGCAGGCTCGACGTGCTCGTGAACAACGCTGCCGTGCAGCCGGTCGCCGCGCTCCCGGCAATCGGGAACGACGATCTGCAGGAGCTTCTCCGCGTCAACGTCGCGGGAGTCGCGGCGATGACCCGCGAGGCAGCCGCGCTCATGGGAGTCGGCGCGATCGTCAACATCGCGTCGATCGAGGGACTCCAGCCGGCCGCGAACCACAGCCACTACGCCGCGTCGAAGGCCGCCGTGATCATGCACACGCGGGCGGCGGCGCTCGAGCTCGGCCCGGCGATCCGCGTGAACTGCGTCTCCCCCGGCCTCATCGACACGCGCGGCCTCGCAACCGACTGGCCGGAAGGCGTCGCCCGCTGGCACGCCGCGGCGCCGCTCGAACGTCTCGGCGAGCCGGCGGACGTCGGCGACGCCGTCCTCTTCCTCGCAAGCCGCGCCGCACGCTGGATCAGCGGCGCGAACCTCGTCGTCGACGGCGGCGTGCTCGCCCGCAACACCTGGTAGAGCGCCTCGCGGTCGCAGCTCGTGTTTGGGTTGCCGCGGCTCGGGCTACGAATGGCTTGACAGCCGTTCCCTCGAGAAGGAGCCGACCGTGGTACGCATCGAACCCGAGCTCAGCCGTTCCACCTTTGACGAGAACTACTGGCTCGGGAACTGCGAAGGCTTCCGCGTCGAGGCACGAGGCCGCAAGATCGGAACCGTCGAGCATGTCGTCTTCAGCGGCGACCGCCCGGTTCAGCTCTCGGTGTGCAGCGGGATGCTGCGGCTCCGCTCGAAGCTCGTCCCGATCGACGACGTGGCCGTCGTGTGGCCGCGCGAGATGACCCTCCGCGTCCGCGACGTCCCGAAGGCACGGCCCGGAGCGCTCAGCGCCCACACGCGCCGCAGAGTGCTGCACCCGCTGCGCGGCTGACTAGCCCGAAGCTGACGAGGAATCCGCCCGCCGCCGAGGCCACCGCCGTCTTCGCGAACCGGGCCTTCCCCGCGGCCACCGTCACCCGAACCGTCTCGCCCGAGACGAAGTGGAGGCCGCGCACCTTCAGCGGGATGACGGCTGTGATCCTGACCGACGGCACGGGGCGCCGGTCGCGGCACCCACCACGAGGAGCATCGCGGCCGAGACGGCAAGAACGCCTTTCATCACGCGATTGTGCCACCCGCCGCAGGGCCGAAGCCACCGATTCCCGGGCCCTCGATGGATCTCCCCTACCGTGACCACCCCGTTCCGGAAGTCGCTAGACTCGCCGTCCGATGAAGGTAGGAATGCTCACAGGAGGCGGGGATTGCCCCGGACTGAACGCGGTCATCCGCGCGGTCTGCAGGCGCCTGTGGGAGGACGGTCACGAGACGGTCGGCGTCCTGAACGGCTGGCGTGGGATGATCGACGGGAACCTGAAGCCCCTCGGCTTCGACGACATCTCGGGGATCCTGCCGAAGGGCGGGACGATCATCGGGACCTCCCGGACGAACCCGCACAAGCTCGAGGGCGGCGTCGACGGCGTCAAGAAGACCTTCGAGCAGCTCGACGCCCTCATCGCGATCGGCGGCGAGGACACCCTCGGCGTCGCGTCGAAGCTCTCGGCGGAGAACAACCTTCCCGTCGTCGGGGTTCCGAAGACGATCGACAACGACCTCAACGGCACCGACTACACCTTCGGCTTCGACACCGCGGTCTACGTCGCGACGGAGGCCATCGACCGCTGCCACTCGACCGCGGAGTCGCACAACCGGATCATCGTCGTCGAGACGATGGGCCGCCACGCCGGCTGGATCGCGCTGATGAGCGGGATCGCGGGCGGAGCCGACTACATCCTGATCCCCGAGCAGCCCGTCGACTACGACGAGGTGGCCGCCGCCGTCGAGCGCCGGAAGGCTCGCGGGAAGAACTTCTCGGTCATCGTCGCGAGCGAGGGTGCCGAGCTGCCGGGCGTCACCGACGCAGGCGAGGTCGACGAGTTCGGCCATGTCCGCGTCGAGAACCGCAACATCGGCGAGACCGTCGCCCAGGAGGTCGAGAAGCGCACGAACACGCAGGCTCGCGCGACCGTCCTCGGCTACATCCAGCGCGGCGGCACCCCGACCCCGCGCGACCGCGTGCTCGGCCTCCGCTTCGGGATCAAGGCCGCCGATCTCGTGCTCGAGCAGAACTGGGGGCAGATGGCCGCCCTGCACGGCGACGACGTCGTCTCCGTCCCGCTCACCGAGGCGACCGCCGAGCTCAAGCTCGTGCCGGACTCCTGGTACGAGACCGCCAAGACGTTCTTCGGGTAGCCGCCGCGGGCAGCGCCAGCAGGGGGACGAGCGCTACCAGCGCGAGGTTCCGCGCGAGCACGAGGTCGGCGTACTTGTACTCGTTGATGTAGTCGCTGTAGTGCGGCTGCCAGAACCAGTACTGCGTATCGATCATCGCCGCGGCGAGCAGCACGCAGGCGGCGAGGCCGCGCCGCCCACCGACGAGGGGCACCAGGGGCACGAGCCAGATCGTGTACTGCGGCGACAGCACCTTGCCGAACGCGATGAATGCGCAGACGCACGCCGCGGAGTAGCGGAGCAGCCGATCCCGGTCGGCCGGCCCGCGTGCGAACGCGACCCACAGCACGACGATCACCACGAGCTCGGCGAGCGTCGAACAGAACGCAAGGGTGCCGTGTCCCGCAAGGGCAGGCGAGTCGTGGCTGAAGATCACGCTCGGGTTCGCGAACGTCGTCAGGTACGAGCCCGCGAGGCTCTCGATCTGGATCGGCCTCTCTGCCTGCCCCCAGATCGTCTCCCACACCCCATGCGGCGCGAGCACCGCGAACGGGACGAAGATCGCCGC
>DASZLW010000021.1:0-3356 GCA_035552175.1 Gaiellaceae bacterium
AGCTCCCGGTGCGCCCCAGGCCGGGCGACTACGTGATGAACGTCTCCGGGGCCGCACCGACCAGGTTCACGATCCCGACGCCGGCGGAAGGCATCTCGGACTCGGCAACCATCAGCGCGACCGTGGGAGGCAAGTCCACCCGCACGATCGCGAACGCGCACGAGCTCTGGGTTCGGTTCCACTTCCTCGTCCCGCCGCCCGGCGCGAAGACCGTGAAGATCGAGTGGCGGACGCCGAGCTTCACGTTCGTCGGCGCGGTGACGAAGCCCTACTCGACGACGATCGACTCCGACCTGAAATCGAACGCCGCCCTTCCGAAGGGCACCTGGTATGCGATCCTCATGGTCGGCAGCAAGATCGCGAAGCGCCAGGACGTGAGAGTGACCTGATGAGCACCTACGACCACGAGCTCGAGCAACAGCTCAAGGCACCGGGGCAGCGCCCTGCGCCACAGGCGCCGCCGGCCAACGCCGCGCAGCAGCTCGCCTCGTCGGTCGGCAACCAGGCGTTCGGCCAGCTGGCACGGCAGGGGGCGGGAATCCTGCCCGACGGGCGCGCCCACCCCCAGGTCGAGTCCGCGATCGCCACTTCCCGCGGCGGCGGCCACTCGCTCGACGACGGCGCGCGCGACAAGATCGGCGGCGCCCTCGGCGATCCGCTCAGCGATGTTCGCATCCATACGGACGACAAGGCGGACGCGCTCGCGAGCTCGGTCTCGGCCCGTGCGTTCACGACCGGGAACGACGTCTTCTTCAAGAAGGGCGAGTACAGCCCCGGATCGTCCGGCGGGCAGGAGCTGCTCGCCCACGAGCTGACCCACGTCGTCCAGCAGCGCGGCGCCTCGACGAGCGGCCCGCTCCAGGTCTCGCAACCCGGCGACGCGCTCGAGACCGAGGCGGAGTCCGCCGCGAGCGAGTTGCTCGGCTGATCTCCACAGCTCGCCGCCACCGGGGACTGGCTCCGGAGCCGGCCCTCGCGTAACCTCTCTGCGTGGACACCGTGGACAGGCCGGAAGCCACCGCGCATCCGCTCTCGTTCGAGGCGCTCGACGTCCGCATCAGGTCCGCCGTCGAGTCGGTCGCAAGCACGGATCCGAACCCCGGCGATCCGTTCCGCGGCCTCTACATCTCCGACGAGCTCGCCGTCGAGCTCTCCCGCGAGGGCCCCGGGCACGACCTCGACAGCCGTATCTCGCTCACCGGACGGCTCCTCGGCCTGAGCGACCTCGAGACCGCAGTGCTCGTCCTGTGCGCGGCGCCCGAGCTCGGAGCCCACTACGGACGGCTCTACGCCTACCTGCACGACGATGTCACCCGCAAGCTCGCGAGCCCGCGCCTGATCGCCCGCCTTCTCGCCGACTCGGGCGTCTCGGCCGCACGGGCGCTCGACTGCTTCGACCATGCCTCTCCCCTTCGCCGCACGGGGGCGGTCCGGCTCCTCGAGCCGAACAGCTCTGGCCCCGTCGCCGACCGCCTCCTGAAGGTCTCGGACCGGGTCGCCGCCCACCTGCTCGCGAGCGGGCTCGACGAGCCGTCCCGCGACGGCAGGCTCCGCCCGGTTCCCGTGCCGGAGCACGACCCGGGCCGCTCGAGGACGGTCGACGAGCTCCGGCCGCTCCTCGCTGCCGAAACCCGGCTACCGCTCCTGGTCGTGGGGCCGGACTGCGAGTCGATCCTGGCCAAGGCCCTCGACCGCCCGCTGCTCCTCGTCGACGTCGTGGACGCGACGGATCCCGAGCTGATGCGCGAGGCGACCGTCGCCGCGCTCCTCGAGGGCCGGGTGCTCGTGTTCGACGGGATCGACGACCTCGAGCCCGACAAGCACCTCCGCGTCCAGCGTCAACTGATGGCGCGGGGTGAGCGTCCGCTCCTCTGCGCCGATTCGCCGCAGGCCGTCGTGGCACTCGGCGACAGGACGGCGGTCGTCGTCGTCGAGGCGCCGATGGCGAGCTTCGCCGAGCGTCGCGCCGCCTGGGCTGCCCTCGCCGGAACGGATCAGATCGAGGACGTCGCGGCGAAGTTCCGCCTCTCGATCGGGCAGATCTCGGAGGCCGCCGACATCGCGAAGCTCATCTCGTCGAGCCGCGGCGAGCCCGCCGCGACACCCGCCGACCTCGACCTCGGCGCCCGCCGCGCCTCGACGACCCGCCTCGCCGAGCTCGCGTCGCGCCTCGACTCGCCGTTCGGATGGGGCGACCTCGTGATCGCCGAACGTCAGCTCGACGTGCTCCACTCGATCTCCGCCTACCTCCGCCACCGCGACCTCGTCCTGTCCGAATGGGGCTACGAGAAGACCGTCGCCCGCACCCAGGGAATCAAGGTTCTCTTCGCGGGCGAGTCCGGCACCGGCAAGACGATGGCCGGCCAGGTGCTCGCCCGCGACCTCGGGCTCGACCTCTTCAGGCTCGACCTCGCGACCGTCGTCTCGAAGTACATCGGCGAGACCGAGAAGAACCTCGACCGCGTGTTCGGCGCCGCCGAGGGATCGAACGCGATCCTCTTCTTCGACGAGGCGGACGCGCTCTTCGGCAAGCGCTCCGAGGTGCGCGACGCCCACGACCGGTACGCGAACATCGAGGTCGCCTACCTGCTCCAGAAGATGGAGGGGTACCCGGGAGCGGTCATCCTCGCGACGAACTTCCGCCAGAACATGGATGACGCCTTCCTGCGCCGCCTCGACGTCGTCGTCGACTTCCCGTTCCCCGAGCCCGAGGATCGCGAGAAGATCTGGAAGCTCGTCCTGCCGGCGCCCGCACCGAAGAACGCCGACATCGACCTCAACTTCCTCGCCGAACGCTTCAAGCTGTCAGGCGGCGGGATCCGCAACTGCTCGCTGTCGGCCGCGTTCATGGCCGCAGATGCGGGCACGTCGATCGGGATGGAGCATCTGATCCGGGCGGTCGCGCTCGAGTACAACAAGCTCGGCCGGCTGACCCTCGAAACCGACTTCGAGCAATACCACGAGCTGATCCGGCCGCAGACGGGCGTCTTCCCGGCCGTCCGCTAGAACCCACCCTGTCCACCCGGGAGAACTGTGGAGGAACTGGCACGAACACGTCACCATTCCGCTCGATTCTCGCGTTAGCCTGGACGGCATAAGGGGCGGGAGGTGGGTCTCCCGGAAACACTGACAGGGAGCCCTGGACACGGCCGGGACGGACACGGCCGGCGCCGACACGGACAGGCTGGACGGGGGCGCCCTGGACAGGGTCGGCGGGGACGCCGAACCCGACCGACGGCCGGGCAGGACGGTCCGGCCGGACGAGCCGGCCTACGGGAAGTGGAACGCCGCCCCGACGACCGCGCTCGAGTTGACGTCGAGCCCGCCGCTTCCGTTCGGCGTCGGGGTGGCCGTCG
>DASZLW010000022.1:0-6766 GCA_035552175.1 Gaiellaceae bacterium
CTGCTTCTCCTCGCGACGAGTCAGCGTCTGGAGGCCGTCTGCCGAGTGTCCGGCGCCGCTCAGCGGGGGCGGGGGAGCGAGCGTGAGCTCGAAATGGTCGTCGGCCGCGTCGAGCCCGGCGTCGTCGGGCAGATCGTCGAAAGGGTCGTCGAGGGGCTCCTCGCGTGCGGTCGCGATCGCCGAGATCACCGCGAAGAGCGACATCTGCTCGGCCACATCGTCCGCTGCCTGCGGCTCCCGTGCGTCCTCCTCCGGCTCGCGGTCGCGGTCGTCGCGCCTGAGCGAGTGACGGCGCTGCTCGGCGATCCCGACCGCGTGGCGGCGGAGCCTCGGATCGTCGGGGATGAAGAGCCATGCGCGCTGCCGCGTGATGCCGCGCGTCCATCGCACGAGGCGGCCGACCGCCTGGCGGAAGAAGAGCTCGGTCGCCGTCGTCGTCGCGTAGACGCCGACCCGGAGGCGGGGGATGTCGACGCCCTCGGAGACCATGCGGACGGCGACGAGCCAGGGGTCGGACGACGTCGCGAACTGCGCGATCTCCGCCGACGCGTGCGGATCGTCTGACGTCACGAGCCGCACGCTCGTCCCGAGGCGGCGGAGGAGCGCCGCGATCCCGCGCGCGTGCTCGCGGTCGATGGCGATCACGAGCCCCGCGGCATCGGGCTGCTCGCGCCGCACCGCCTGCAAGCGCGTGTTCGCGGCGCGCAGCACCGTCGGGAGCCACTCACCCTCGAGCGAGAGGGCGGTGCGCAGCCGCTGGCTCGTGAGCGAGCCGTCGAGCGCGTCGTCGAACGTGGCCGAGCGGAGCGTCCCGTCGGGCGACGTCCATTCCATGTGGCCGTTCGTGGCCGGGAAGAACACCGGCCGGACGACCCGGCCGTCGTCGAGCGCATCGCCGTAGCCGTACTCGTAGTCGGGAACCGCCTGGTCGCCCACGTAGGTGACGAAGGGGATCGCGCAGGTGTCCGAACGGAAGGGGGTCCCCGACAGCGCGAGCCGTCGGGCCGCACCCTCGAAGGCGGTGCGGATCGACTCGCCCCAGGCCCGGTCCTCGCCGGCGTGATGGATCTCGTCGAGGACGACGAACGCGTCGCGCGCCAGCCGCGCCAGCATCGGGGCGTTCGTCGCGACCTGGTGGTAGCTCGTGACGATCCCGTGCATGTCCGCGGGCAGGCCGTCCGAAGGCGTCCAGGCCGGGTCGAGATGCAACGAGAACGCCGAGGCGGCCCTGGCCCACTGCTGCTTGAGGTGCGCCGTCGGGGCGACGACGACGAGCCGGGCCGGCCTCGCACCGAGCTCGTGGCGGGCGGCCGTGAGGGCGAAGGTCGTCTTGCCGGCGCCCGGAGTCGCGACCGCGAGGAAGTCGCGTTTCGGCGACGCGACGAACCGGTCGAGGGCGGCTTTCTGCCAGTGTCGGAGATGGACGGTGCGTGTCACGGCGGTCGGTCGTACCCGGAACGACCACCGCCCCCTCGGCACGATCGACGAAGATAGCGGCCGCGCCGGTCGGGCCTCTCGGCTACGCGGCTGCAGGCTCGTCGACCGGGGCGGTCGCCGCGTCCCGTTGCACGCCGCGGCGCAGCCCCACCAGGGCGACGAGGGCCGCAACCGCCATCACCACGGCCATCGCGTACAGCACCGAGCGAGTCGCATAGGCGAAGTCGAGCCGGATGAAGCGAGGTGCCGCAGCATGCCCAGCACCCTGCCCCTGCCCGATGTCCTGTGCGATCCGGCTCGCCTGCGCGGATGCCTGTGCCCGCGGCAGGCCGGTCGCGACGAGGGAGTCGGTGACGTGGGTGTGCATCTGCGTGACGAGGAGGCTCCCGAGCACGGCGATCCCGAGGCTCGCGGCGTAGGTCCGCACGGTCTGCGTGATCCCGGTCGCCTCGCCGTAGGAGAGTCTCGAGGCCCGGTTGACCGCGTCGGTGCTCGCCTGCCCGAGCATCAGGCCCATCCCGGCGCCGGAGAGGACCACGAACCAGACCTGCTTCCCGAGGTCGAGCCCGGCGACGTGCCGGCCCCAGAGCCAGAAGCCGACCGCCCCGACCGCGCAACCGACCACGACCGGCCGCTTGGCGCCGATGCGGTCGAGCATCCGTCCGCCGATCTGCGCCGCGATCACGAACCCGACGAAGAAGTAGAGGAGCACGAGGCTTGCTGACGAGGCCGATTTGCCGAGCGAGAGCTGCGCGTACTCGCTCGCGAAGAAGAAGACGGGGATGAAGGCGAGGTTCGAGATCCCCAGCACGAGGTTCTCGACCAGGAAGGGGCGGATCCGGAAGATGGTCACCTCGATCAGCGGCGAGGGGATGCCGTGTTCGAGGAGGACGAACAGCACGAGGAGTGCGGCTCCGACCGCCACGCAGGCGATCGTCCTCGCGTCGCTCCACCCCCACGTCCCCGACTGCTGGAAGCCGAAGATGCTGATCGCGACCCCCGCCGCGATCACGACGAGGCCGCGGTAGTCCATCTTCGCGGGACGGTGCTCCGTCTCCGGCTTCGACATCGCGATCAGGATCAGCGCGATCACCGCGACCGGGATGTTGACCCAGAAGATCGCGCGCCACGTCCACTGGGTGAGGACCCCGCCGAGCGCCGGCCCGACGGCGGTGAGCCCGCCCGCGATCCCGAAGAAGAGCGCGAGCGCCTTGCCGCGCTCCTGGAGGGCGAAGGTCTGCACCACGATTGCGAGTGCGGCGGGGAACATGATCGCGCCGCCCACGCCCTGGAGGACCCGGAAGGCCACGATCCAGCTCTCCGCGGCGCTGCCGTGCGGCGTGAGCCCGCAGAACGCGGACGCCGCCGCGAAGACGATCACCCCGAGCGTCACCATCTTCCGGTGGCCGATCGTGTCGGCGAGCCTGCCGCCGAATGCGAAGAGCGCCGCGAGCGAGAGCAGGTAGGCGTTGATCGCCCACTGCACACCGGTGCTCGTCAGGCCGAGCTGACGCTGGATGTTCGGAGCCGCGATCGAGACGATCGTCTGGTCGATGAACGTCATCGACACGGCGAAGATCATCGCCGCGAGGACGAGATTCCGGGAGCGCGTCGAAGGCGCTGCCGTCATGAGCCCGCGGCCTCGGCCGCAAGCTCCGCGAGGAGGCCGGACATCTGCTCGAGCGTCGCGTCGTGGCCCGTCACGTCGTAGTCGCGGGCGAGGTCGTGAGGGTCCGTGTAGCCGACATGGACGTCGGCCCCTTCGCGCCAGACGAGCATCCGCAGCGGCAGCTCGAGCCCGATCCTCCGGTCAGCCTGCATCAGCGGGGTGCCGCTCCGGGGATTCCCGAAGATCGTCACGACCTCGTCCTCGAGGTCGAGCCCGGCCTCCCGGGCGCCCGCGGCGTGGTCGATCTGGGCGAAGACTGTGAGCCCGCGACGCTCGATCGCGTCGAGCAGCCTCTTGCCCGTCTCGTCGAATCCAGCGGCGCTTCCCCGGACGACCATCGCACCGCGCATGTTTACCAGCCGGGCGGCGGCGGATGTGTGTCGTTCTCAGGCCACCCGGGAGAGAAGCGGGCCGCGTCGGTGACGGCGCTACGGCGCGGGGACGGCTCGACCGATGAGCACGAGCTCGACCTCGTCCGAAGCGAGTGTCTCCGCTCCCTCAGGCACGAGGGCCGCGATCACCCGCTCGTGATCCGACCGGCGTCGGAGCGCGCGACGCGGTGGCTCGCCGAGATGATCCTCGCCCCACTGCCTGAGCGCGGCGAGCGCCAGATGCAGGTCGCGGCCCTTCCCGGTGAGGTGGTACTCGTACCGCGCCGGCCGCTCGCTGTAGCGCTCCCGCTCCAGGATCCCCTCCTCGACGAGGCGGTTGAGCCGGTCCGTGAGGACGTTCCGGGCGATGCCGAGGCTCTCCTGGAACTGCTCGAACCGGCTGCGGCCGAGGAAGGCGTCGCGCACGATCAGGAGCGTCCAGCGTTCCCCGACGATCTCGAGCGTCCGGGCGATCGAGCAGTCCTGGCCCTCGTAGTCACGCTTCAGCACGGAGAAGCTCCTTTCTCGTCGGGCGCGTGCGCCACGCCTCCGCGGCGACGATCAGCGCGATCCCGGCGACGATGCTCCCGAACGTCTCGAACGTGGTCGACAGGCCGAGGTGCGTCACGACGACGCCCGCGAGCACCGCCGGGATCGAGAGGGATGCGTACGCGACGATGTAGAAGGACGACATGACGGCCGCACGGTGTTCGTGCGGGATGACGGCGACGAGCGACCTGAGCCCGCCGAGGAAGGCGAGTCCGAATCCGATCCCGCCGAGGATCGACCCGGCGAGGTAGAGACCGCTCGAGTCGCCCGCCGTGGCGAAGACGATGAGGAGCATCCCGGCGGCGAGCGCCAGCGACCCGGCGCTCGCGCCGATCCACGGGGCGGTGCGACCGAGCAGAACCTGGGCGAGGGCGGCCGAACCCGCGAGCGCGACGATCCCCGAGGCGGAGACGATCACATTCGAGGTCGCGAAGAGGTGCGCCGAAAGCTCGGGACCGAGCGAGAAGAAGAGGCCTCCGATCGACCACGACGACAGCACGGCGAGGCCGGCGAGGACGAATGGCCCGCGAACCGATGCGGGGACGCTCGGCCGCTGCGGCGTGAGGCGGAAGCGGGAGCGCCGGAGGACGGGCTCGGGCATCAGGTAGACACCGGCGAGCGCGATCCCGAACAGCACGAGGAGCACCACGTACGGGAGTATGCGCGGCGCCGACCCGAGCTGGACGAGCACGGAGGAGACGAGGATCCCGAGCCCGAGGCCGCCTGCCGCGGCGACGCCGTTTGCGAGGCTGACCCCGGCGGGATCTTTGCGCGGGTGCAGGTCGAGGAGGGCGGCGCTCGCAGCACTGATCGCCGCGCCTGTCGCGAGCCCCTGGAGCCCGCGGGCGACGAAGAGCCACGCGGCCGAGTCAGCGAGCATGAAGAGCACCGTCGAGCCCATGAGGGTCCCGAGCGACGCGATCAGCACGGGCCGCCGGCCGACGTCGTCGGACGCGCGCCCGGCGAGCAGGAGCGTCGCGAGAACCCCGAAGGCGTAGGTCGCGTAGATCAGCGTCAAGGTGAGCGCCGAGAAGTGCCACAGGCGGCTGTAGGTGCCGTAGAGCGGCGACGGGGTCACCGAGGCGAAGAGCCCGAGCCCGATCACGCCCGCCGAGACGGCGTAGCCGGCCCGCGGAGTCAGCAGGCGCCGCGAGCCAAGCGGAGGCGCCTCGGCGAGCCGGAGCTGCGGGCCAGCGGTGGGCTCCTGGACGCGGTGGCGCGCGACGAGGGATGAGGACTGCGGCTCGGGCATTCGGCTCTCCTAGAAAGTTGTTTCACGCAACTGTCTCCGAGAGTATGCCGGAGGAAGTTGTTTCACGCAACGTACTCCTCGGGCGACACCTGTGGAAAAGGTGCCAGACGACCCCGAACCGTCCTTCGATCGGCACAAGAATCTCCTGCTCAGCCGTGATTCCCGCGTCTAAACCAGGTGTCAGACACCGGGTTTAAACGCGTGAATCGGGGAGCCGCTCCGGGTCGAATCAGCGCGTTACGGGCAACCGAACGAGCCAAAACTGCCCGCTTGTGGCTTGCATCACAAGGGAGCTTCAGCCGCTCGAGCCTTGTTCGCCGCGGAGGCTCAGGTGACGGGTGGCGGGGTGCTTTCGATGCTGCCGGCCAGGGAGAGGTCCCAGTCGCAGACGGTGCACGCGTGGGCGACGGCGGACCTGGCGAACTCGAGCGCGGTCGCGTGCGGGTTCGCGCGCGACCGGATGTCGTCCCAGTCGAGGATGTACTCGCCGAGCGCCGCGTCCCACCGAGCGGCCGCCGGCGACAGCGCGGCCCTGGAGAAGTCGTCGGGCGCCGGGTGCGCGTAGGCGTAGAACGCGGCCCGTGGGTACCGGGCATCGCCCGGCCACCAGCCGACCGCGACCTCCTGCGCATCCATCGCGTTCCGCATGATGAAGTCGCCGGAAGGGGGCTTCGCCGGCCGTCCCGAGAAGAGGCTGACGGCGAGGTCGAACGAACCCCACCACGCGTTCACCGGCGTCGACCTGCCACGGTAGGGAGCCCGGAGCTCCGCGAGGACGAGCGAGGCGCGGGTCGCCGCGGCGAAGTACCGCGCGACCTGGTCGGGATCGTACGTCGCGTGCTCCTCGTCCTCGTCGAGCGGGGCCGTCCAGGCCGTCTCCTGCGGCATCAGGTCGAGCTCGATCGTGCCGGCGAGCTCGGCGACCGCGCCGAGCACTCCACGCGCGACCTCGCCTGCCGACCGGTTCGGGGTGAGCAGGATCCGCCGGCTGGGCCCCTCGCTCGTCTCGACGACCGCCTCGTGCGCGTGGAGGTCGAGCCCGACGACGAGTGTCCCCGAGCCGTTCGGAGCGGGAAGCGGGAGCGTCTCCCACCCGCGCGCAGTCAGTCGGAGCGCCGCGTGCTGGAGCTGCGGCTCGGGCGGCGCGAGCTTCGCCGCGAGCTTTCCGAGCACCTGCGTGTGGGCGTGGAGCGTCTCGCAGCTCGCACTCCAACTCTCGTACGGGAGCTCGGGCCAGGCAGCCGGCACGAGCCCAGGTTACCGGCGGCCATATGGTCTCCCGTAGGCGCGTCGCTCGTGTCGCCCGTGCCTCCGACCTCGGACGCCCGACGAATGCGCCCTCCTCGAGCGGCGGCGGCTCGAAACGCCGGGACAGAGCCTGCCTCAGCCGGCGGTGAGTGCCTCGCGGAGCTCCGGCTCGCTCGCCTCTTCCGGATCTGCGGCAAGCTCCTCGGGCCGCGCGCGCTTCGGCATCAGCGGCATCAGCAC
>DASZLW010000023.1:0-19604 GCA_035552175.1 Gaiellaceae bacterium
ACGCCCGCGGTCATCATGAGGTCGATCGACATCGCCTGGAGCGCCGCGAGGTGCGGCTCCTCGCCGCCGAGCGCGTCCCACGGCTCGTAGGCGGCGACCGGTGGCTGCGGAACCGCCGGACGCGGCGCGCCCCAGCAGTGCACCGTGAGCTCGACGAGCCGGGCGAGCTCACGCGCGAGGTACTCGACGTGGACGCCGGCGCCGCCGTAGACGTCCGGCGGGTACTCGCGGGTGAGGAGCGCGACCCTGGTCTCAGAGCCCGACACGCGCGCCCTTGCCGACCACCACGATCCCGCCCGGCGAGACCGCGTACCGCTCGCGGTCGGCCGCGAGGTCGATCCCGAGTCGGGCGCCCGGCTCGACCACCACGTTCTTGTCCAGGATCGAGTTGCGGACGAGCGCGCCGGCGCCGATGTGGGCGCCGTGCATCAGCACGGAGCCTTCGACCTCGGCGCCCGATTCGACCCTCACCTCCGGCGAGAGCACCGACCGGCGCACGGTGCCGCCCGAGATGATCGCGCCCGCGCACACCATCGAGTCGACCGCCATCCCGGGGTGGCCCGCGTCGCCGAACACGAACTTGGCGGGCGGCAGCCGGTCGGGCGCCGCCAGAATCGGCCAGTCCTTGTTGTAGAGGTTGAAGATCGGGTCGACCGAGATCAGATCCATGTGCGCCTCGTAGTAGGCGTCGAGCGTCCCGATGTCGCGCCAGTAGCTCCGCTCGCGGTGGGACACGCCGGGAACGTCGAAGTGAGCGAAGTCGAAGACGCTCGCGGCGCCCCGCTCGACCATCATCGGGATGATGTCCCCGCCGATGTCGTGCTTGGACGTCTCGTCCTGCGCGTCGAGCGTGACGGCCTCGATCAGCTGATCGGCGTCGAACACGTAGTTCCCCATCGACGCGAACACCTCGTCCGGGGCGTCCGGAAGCCCGACCGGATCGTCGGGCTTCTCCCGGAACGCCGTGATCCGGCGGCCGTCGCCCGCGATCTCCATGACGCCGAACGCGCGGGCCTCCGAGATCGGGATCCGGAGCCCCGCGACCGTCACGCCCGCTCCTTCTGCGATGTGCTGCTCGACCATCTGGCGCGGATCGATCCGGTAGACGTGGTCGGCGCCGAAGACGAGGATCACGTCCGGGTTCTCGTCGTAGATCAGGTTGAGGTTCTGGTAGACCGCGTCCGCGGAGCCCGAGAACCAGTGCGGCCCGCGCCGCATCTGGGCGGGCACGGGGGCGACGTAGTTCCCGAAGAGCGTCGAGAGCTGCCAGGTCGAGGCGACATGGCGGTCGAGGCTGTGGCTCTTGTACTGCGTCAGGACGGCGATCCGGTAGTAGCCGCCGTTCACGAGGTTCGAGAGGGCGAAGTCGATCAGCCGGTAGTTGCCGCCGAACGGGACCGCCGGTTTCGCCCGATCGGCCGTGAGCGGCCAAAGGCGCTTGCCTTCACCGCCGGCGAGCACCATCGTGAAAGGCCTCGCTCGGCTCACAAGGGCGAAGCCTATGCGCTTCGGATGAGAAGTTCCACGATCTCGGGTGCGCTGCGCGATCTGGACGGTCCGGGCCGCTCCGGACAGAGCAGCTCGTGCCCCGGCTCGGACGATCTCGTGGAGCTCCTCACCTAATGCGCCGCGTAAATCCGCTCGACGTAATCGTTGACCATGCGGGAGGCGGAGAATGCCGGGGCGCAGCTCACGAGCGCCTCCTTGATCTTGTCGCACCACCGCTGCGGCACGCCGTTCTCGTCGCGCTCGTTGAAGAGCGGGATCACCTCGTGCTCGAGCAGTTCGTAGAAGCGCTCGGCGTCCCGGGCGTCGACGACATCCGGGTTCGGGTCGTCGTCCCCGGGGATCGCCCAGCCGTTCGACCCGTTGTATGCCTCCGCCCACCAGCCGTCGAGGACGCTCAGCTGGAGGGCGCCGTTGAAGGTTGCCTTCATCCCGCTCGTGCCGCTCGCCTCGAGCGGCTTGCGCGGAAGGTTCACCCAGACGTCGCAGCCGCCGACGAGCTGGGCCGCGATCCCGAGGTCGTAGTCCTCCGCGATCACCACCCGCCCCGTCATGAGGGGATCGGCATGCGCGAGCCCGTAGAACCGCTCGAGTGCCCGCTTCCCGTCGCTGTCGTTCGGGTGGGCCTTGCCCGCGATCACGAGCTGGACGGGCGGCGAGCCACCGAGCAGCCGGCGGAGCCGTTCCGGGTCGTGCGTCATCAGGTGGATCCGCTTGTAGATCGCGACGCGCCGCGCGAAGCCGAGCGTGAGTGCCTCGGGATCGAGCGTCGAGGCGATCCTGCGAACGTAGCCGAGCTGCTCGCCCCGCTGGAGGCTGTCCTCCTCGGCCTTGCCACGGAGGTACTCGACGAGCCGCCGCCGGGCCTCGCAGCGCGTCGCCCACAGCTCGGCGTTCGGGATCTCCGAGACGCCCTCCCAGCAGCGCGTGTCGGCCGGGGAGTGCAGCCAGTCCTCGCCGATGTGCCGGGTGAGGAGCAGCCTGATCGGCTCCGAGACGAACGTCGGGAGGTGCGCGCCGTTCGTGACATGCGTGATGGGGACGCCTTCGTGACCGGGAAAGAGCGGTTGCCACATCCGCCGCGACACCTCGCCGTGCAGGCGGCTCACGCCGTTCCGGCGCCGGCTCATCCGCAGCGCGAGCGGCGTCATCCCGGGCCGAGCCGGATCGGCATCCGGCACCGAGCGGCAGAGATCGAGGAACGCATCCTCGTCGAGGTCGAGCCGGCCACGCAGATCCGAGTACGCCTCGAGGAACTCCTCCGGCGCGTAGGTCTCGTTGCCGGCGGGCACCGGCGTATGGGTCGTGAAGACGAACCGGCGCCTCACGGACTCGAACGCCTCGTTCGGCGGAGTGCCTCCCTCGATCAGGTCCGCGGCGAGCTCGAGCGCGGCGAGCGCCGGGTGCCCCTCGTTCATGTGGATCACCGCCGGCTCGATCTCGAGCGCCTTCAGCAGGCGCGCCCCGCCGATTCCGAGCAGCCCGTACTGCGCGAGCCGGACCGCCCGGTTCCCGTCGTAGAGCCGGACCGTCGTCCAGCGCTGCACCGCGTCGTTCCCGAGCACGTCGGCATCGAGGAGAAGCAGCGGCACCCGGCCGACGTCGACCCGCCAGACCTGGAAGTGGAGCGAGGAGCCCGCGAGCGGGACCTCGAGGAGGAGCGGCTTCCCGTCGGGCGCGGTCACACGGGCCATCGGCATCGATTTCGGATCGCAGTCGACCCAGTACTCCTGCTGGCGCCCGCCGATGTCGAGGCGCTGGCGGAAGTAGCCGCGACGGTAGAGGAGCCCGATCCCGATCGTCTCGAGCGCCTGGTCGCTCGCCTCCTTGAGGATGTCGCCGGCGAGCACGCCGAGGCCGCCCGAGTAGATCGGGAGCGACCGGTGGAATCCGAACTCGGCGCACATGAAGACCACGGGCCCGTTGATCCCGGGGCGCGGGCGGTGCGGCCTCTCGAGATCCGCGGCGACGCGGGCCGTGAGCGCCTCGATCCGCTCCAGGAGCTCGGGGTTGCGCTCGACCGCCTCCTGCGTCGAGGGCCAGAGGTCGTTCAGGAACTGCACCGGGTTCTGTCCCGAGAGCGTCCAGCGTTGCTCGTTGATCGCGCGGAAGACGGCCTCGCCGTCACGCGCCCAGCTCCACCGGTAGTTGTAGGCGACCCGCGCGAGGGGGCGCAGGCCGGGGGAGAGCTTCTGCGCGAGCAGTGCCGCCCGCGCCTCGAGATCCGTCGCTCCCGGCTGGAAGCCGTCGGTTTGCATCGACACTCCCTATCAGAGAAGGCAACGATCCGGGCCGATCAACCCGCCGCTCCCGTTGGCGCAGTGCGGGTCGGAGCAATCGCCGGCCGGCGTACGGCTCGGCCTCGGACCGGTGCCGGTGCGGCCGTTCGGCGGGGTTCCGGATCGGGAGCCGGATCGAGCCGAGCCGAGGCCGCCGGCGCGCGTTGCATTTGCGGGCCCGGGATAGGTCGTAGTCCGGGAACTGCGGCGCCGGTCGGGAGACGCACGCCTCCTTCTGGGCGGCCGGCAACGGCGAAGGGACCCTGTATTCGCTCGCGAGCTCCACGCTGTCTGTGGGCGGGAGCGCAGCGACCGGGTTCAGGTGGAACTTCGGCGATCCCGCCTCCGGGGCGAAGAACACCGGCTCCGGCCGCGTCGTCGGCCACATGTTCAGCAAGCCCGGGAGCTACGTGGTCACACTCGTCGTCACGACGGCCAAGGGGTCGGCGACGGTGCGCGAGCGCGTCAAGGCCGTCCCGGGCTGACAAACCGGCATTTCTCGACGATCATTCGAGGGGGATGAGGGGGAGACTGTTAGCGGCCGTCGTCGCGGCCGCGCTCGTGAGCGCCGTCTGGCTGCCCGCGTCGGGCGCCGCAAGGCGTGAGATCAGCACGAACTGGAGCGGATACGACGTGTCCGGAGCGACGTTCACGGCGATCAGCGGCAACTGGGTGCAGCCTGCGGCAACATGTCCAGTCGGCGGCTCCACAGTCGAGGCGAGGTCATCCTTCTGGATCGGGCTCGGCGGCAAGGGGCTCCAGCGAGACACAAAGATCGAGCAGATCGGCGCCGAATCGGATTGCGACGGCGAGGGGCACACGTTCTACTTCGCCTGGTATGAGCTCTGGCCGGCGGGGAATCACCCTCTGGAGACCTTCCCGGTTCGCCCGGGCGACCGGATGACGGCGCGTATCGCGGTCTCCGGCGGCTCCGTCTCCTTCGTGCTGCAGGACGTCACGAGCGGCGGACTGTTCCGGAAGACGATCGCGATGCGAATGCCCGACGTGAGCTCGGCCGAGTGGATCGCGGAGGCTCCGGCACGGGTGACGGGCGGCAGCCACCAGATCTTCCCGCTCGCCGACTTCGGCAGCGTTCACTTCACCGGGGCCTCCGCCACGGCCGGCGCGCGGATCGGGGCGATCGCCGACAGCCACTGGCATCATCAGGCGATCGACTTCATGAGCGCCGAGGGCTACGACCCCGTGTCGAGCTTCCTCGAGTCGAGCAGCGCTGCCCACGGCTTCCCGAGCGCGCTCTCCCGGCACGGGAGCTCGTTCTGGATCACCTGGAAGCAGGGCGATGCGCCGCGAAAGAAGAAGGCGTCGCCCGGGGCGATCTGATCCTCGGCCTCGCCCCCGCCGGGCGGGATGGAATGATCGAGCGATGGCCGTCGCCGGAAGCACCGTCTCACTCCGCCGGCTCGGTCTCGACCGCCAGATCGCCGCCGCCTGCCTGCTGACCGCCGTCTCGTGCGCGGCGGCCTACGGCGGCCTCTTCAGCCACGCCTATCCCGGGGACACGAGCCTCTACCAGACCTGGGGCCGGGACGTCGTGCAGGGACATCACGTCCCGTACCGCTGGTTCTTCGTCGAGTACCCGCCGGGCGCGATCCCCGTGTTCGTGCTCCCCGAGTGGATCTCGGATGCCCATTACCTGATCGTCTTCAAGCTCTGGATGACCGGATGCGCGATGGGGTTCACGGCGTGCGCGGGCTGGATCTGCCGGCGGCTCGGGCTCAGCCTCGTCCGCCTCGCTCCCGCCGTCCTCGCGCCCGTGCTGATGGGGCCGGTGTTCCTGAACCGGTTCGACCCACTCGTCGCGTTCACGGCGATGCTCGCCCTGGTCGCGCTCCTCCGCTCCCGGGAGCGGGCCGCCGGCGCGTGGATCGGGATCGGGACCGCGGTCAAGCTCTTCCCGGTGCTCGTCGTGCCGATGCTCGTCCGGCGGGCGCTCGCCGTGCGACGGCTCCGGCCCGCGGCGATCGGCCTCGCCGTCGCGAGCGTCGTCCTCTGGGGCTGGGCGCTCGCCGTCGGGCCCGGAGGCGTGCGCTACAGCTTCACGGTGCAGATCGAGCGGCACCTGCAGACGGAGAGCCTCGCCTCGTCGATCCTGCTCGCCGGCTCGAAGCTCGGGATCCACCACGTCCAGTGGATCGAGGGCTTCGGCTCCATCGACCTCGGCGGCCGCGTCCCGCACATCGCCGGGATCGTCACGTCGGTGCTCTCGCTCCTGCTCGTCGCGCTCGTCGCCCGGCTCTACTGGCGCGGCGCCGACGACGACGAGCGCCTCGTCACCGCCTTCGCCGCGGCGATCGCAGCGTTCGCCGTGTTCGGGAAGGTGCTCTCGCCGCAGTACCTGACCTGGCTCGTCCCGCTCGTCCCGCTAGCGGCCGGGCGCCGCGGCCTCTGGGCGGCGGGGACGCTCCTTCTCGCCGTCGCGCTCAGCATGCCCGAGTACCTCTTCTGGGGCCGCTACGGCGTTCGCGACCAGAACTGGACGGTCTGGCTCCTGCTCTTCCGCAACGGGCTCCTCGTGACGATGTTCTGCCTCCTCGCGACGGACCTGCGGCAGCGGGAGCCGTTTGCAAGAAGTTCGTGAGGATCGGATTGTCTTTCCGGGGCCGCCAGTACGATGGCTCGATGGTGAGCACGTGACCACATCGGTTGTCACCGGCGGCGCCGGATTCCTCGGCTCGCACCTCTGCGACTACCTCCTCGCCAAGGATCACCGGGTGGTCTGCGTCGACAACCTCGAGACCGGATCGCTCGAGAACATCGAGCACCTGCGGGACGCGCCGTTCTCGTTCGTCTACCAGGACGTCGTCGACGGGATCTGGATCGACGAGCCGGTCGACTACGTCTTCCACCTCGCGAGCCCCGCGAGCCCGATCGACTACCTCCGCCTGCCGCTCCAGACGTTGAAGGTCGGCTCCCAGGGAACGCACAACGCGCTCGGCCTCGCCAAGTGGAAGCGCGCGCGGTTCCTGATCAGCTCCACGAGCGAGGTCTACGGCGACCCGGCGGTGCATCCGCAGCCCGAGACGTACTGGGGGAACGTCAACCCCATCGGCCCCCGTGGGGTCTACGACGAGGCGAAGCGGTACGCGGAGGCGCTCACGATGGCCTACCACAACCAGCAGGGCGTCAACACGGCGATCTCCC
The DNA here is from genome assembly GCA_035552175.1 of Gaiellaceae bacterium. GTDB lineage: Bacteria > Actinomycetota > Thermoleophilia > Gaiellales > Gaiellaceae > PALSA-600. The sequence continues at coordinate 6,948 of DASZLW010000023.1, forward strand.
GGATCTTCAACACGTACGGGCCGCGCATGCGCCGCAACGACGGGCGCGCGACCGTGACGTTTCTCCATCAGGCACTCGAGGGTAAGCCGCTCACCGTGTTCGGTGACGGATCTCAGACCCGTTCGCTCTGCTACGTGGACGATCTGATCCGCGGCCTCTACCTGCTTGCGGTGTCCGAGGAGCATCTGCCGGTCAACATCGGCAACCCGGACCTCGAGCTGACGATGCTGCAGCTCGCCCAGGCATGCATCCGCATCACCGGGTCGTCCAGCGAGATCGTGTTCGAGGCGCTGCCCGTCGACGACCCCCGCGAGCGGCGCCCCGACATCACGAAGGCAATCCAGGTTCTCGGGTGGAAGCCCGAGATCGACCTGGACGAGGGCCTGCGCCGCTGGGTGCGCTCGCTCGGCCGGGAGCCCGCAGAGGTCTGATGCGCCGCTTCGCCTTTCTCCTCGCCGTGCTGAGCACGGCTCTTCTCGCTGCGACCGCAAAGCCCGCCGGCGCCTCGAGGTACCTGCAGGTCGGGATCTACGACGAGGCCCAGCTCCTCTACGGCTCGGCGAGCTCGACCGTCTCGACGTTCAAGCAGCTCCACGTCCAGGTCGTGCGAATGAACCTCTACTGGGGCGGCCGGAACGGCGTCGCGAACGCGAAGCCGTCGCACCCGACGAACCCGGCCGATCCCGCCTATGACTGGTCGATCTACGACGGGATCGTGAAGAAGGTCGCCGCGGCCGGGATGCACGTCGTCTTCTCGATCTACGGGACCCCGGCCTGGGCCAACCACGACAAGGGCCAGAACGTCGCGCCCACGAACGCGATCGACCTCCGGAAGTTCGCCTATGCGGCTGCGCTCCGCTACAGCGGCAAGTTCGTCGACGCCGGCGTGAAGCTCCCGGCCGTTCGCGACTGGCTCGCGTGGAACGAGCCGAACAACCCGGTCTTCCTCAAGCCCCAGTACATCCGCGTGAAGACGCACTGGGTGATGGAGAGCGCGGTCTCGTACGCGAAGATCTGCAACGCGGTCTACAGGGGCGTCCATTCGACGGGCTACAGCGAGAAGGTCGCATGCGGCGTCACCGCCCCGCGCGGAAACAACAATCCCTCGAGCAGCCGCCCGTCGGTGGCGCCGCTCGCGTTCCTGCGGGCCGTCAAGCGCGACGGGCTCGTCACCTTCGACGCCTGGGCACACCACCCGTACTACGCGAACCCGTCCGAGTCACCCTCGACGCCGGACGGCGCCGGCGAATCGGTCGAGCTCGGGAACATCGACACGCTGATCAAGCTCGTCACCCAGCTCTACGGCAACAAGCGGATCTGGATCACGGAGTACGGCTACGAGACGAACCCGCCGGACACGCTCTTCGGCGTCCCGTGGAAGACGCAGGCGAAGTACCTGACGCAGGCGTTCGCGATTGCACGGGCAAATCCGCGGATCGACATGATGATGTGGTTCCTGCTCAGGGACGACTCGAACGTGAACGGGTGGCAGTCGGGCCTGATCACCGCGGGCGGCCAGAAGAAGCCGTCGTTCGCGGCGTTCGAGAAGATGGCGCTCGGCTCTCCCACCTGAGTCATCCGCGCGCGGGAACGAGGCCCGTCTCCGCGAGGAGTCTGCGGTAGAGCGCGTCGACGTCGTCGACGAGGCGTTCGACGCGGTACCGCGGAAGCGTCCGCTCGCGGCCCGCATGGCCCATCGCGGCTCGAAGCTCCGGGTCCCGCGCGAGCTGTTCGAGCGCCGATGCGATGCCGTGGATGTCGCCGACCGCGGCGAGGAAGCCGTCGACCCCGTGTTCGACGACGTCCGGGACGCCCCCGACCTTCGTCGCGACGACCGGGGTGCCCGCGGCGAGCGACTCGATCGCGACCACGGGCGTCCCCTCGTTTCCGGAGGGTAGGAGCAGGACGTCGAAGAGCCGGTAGTACGGTGCGACGTCGTGCTGGTAGCCGACGAAGAGCGTGTTCCGCGCCACCCCGAGGTCGTGCACCAGGCCTTCGACCTCCGCGCGGTCGGGGCCGTCTCCGACGAGGCAGAGCGTCGCGTCGACGCCGAGCCCGCGCAGGCGCGCGAACGACGCGATCACGTCGGGCAGATGCTTGATCGCCGTCATCCGTCCGATCCAGCCGACGACGAAGGTGTCGTCGCGGACGCCGAACAGCCTGCGCAGCTCGGTGCCGTCGCCGCCCGAGGCGAGCCGCTCCTCGAGGTCGATGCCGAGCCTGATCACCTCGAACTTCTCGCGCCCGGCGATCCCGATCTCCACGAGGTCGTCCCGCACCTCCGGGCTGACCGCGACGAGTCGCGTCGTGACGTTCGCAAGGCTGCGCTCGACCTCCTTGAAGACCGCCGTCCGGACGGGATCGAAGTACCCGCGCAGGACGTGGCCGTGGAAGGTGTGGACGACGATCGGCGGCCGCGCCGACCCGGCGAGCAGTGCGGCGGTGCGGCCGACCGCGCCGGCCTTCGCGGTATGCGTGTGGAGGATGTGGGGCCGGACCTCGCGGATCACGCGCGCGATCCGCCCGACGGAGAGCGGGTCGAGGATCGGGGACAGCTCCCGGTGGAGCTGCGGCACCTGGAGCACCTCGACGCCGAGCTCCTCTGCGACGAACGCCATCGAGCCCTCGGTACGCCCGATCGTCCCCGCGGCGAGGGTCGTCGCGTAACCGCGCTCGTCGAGGCCGCGGGTGAGGTACGAGACGTGCAGGGCCGGGCCGCCCATGTTGAGGCGTGCGATCAGGCGCAGGACGCGGATGCGCTCGGCCTTCAAGCGGGCAAGAGCGCTTCGACGGTCCGGCGGAGCCCCTCCTCGAGCGACACCGACGGGTCGTAGCCGAGAACCTCGCGAGCGGCGGAGAGATCGGCCCAGGAGTCGCGGATGTCTCCCGGCCGGCGCGGCTGGAAACGCCTCTCGACCGGCTTGCCGATGATCGTCCCGAGCAGCTCGGCCACGTGGTTCACCGAGGCGGGAGAGCCTCCCGCGATGTTGAACGCGCGGCCGCTCGCGCCCTGCGCCGAGGCAGCGGAGATCGTCGCGTCGACGACGTTCCCGACGTAGGTGAAGTCGCGGGACTGCTCGCCGTCGCCGTGGATCACGATCGGATCGCCGCCCGCGATCGCCCGGATGAAGAGCGGCACCACCGCCGCGTACTGAGAATCGGGGCTCTGCCGCGGCCCGAACACGTTGAAGTAGCGGAGCACCACGGTCTCGAGCGTCTCGTAGACGCGCGAGAACGAGATGCAGTACCGCTCGGCAGCGAGCTTCGCGACGCCGTAGGGCGAGATCGGATCGGGGGGGCAGTCCTCGCGGGTCGGGCGCTCCGCGCTCGTCCCGTACACGGACGTCGAGGAGGAGTACACGACGCGGCGTACGCCCGAGTCGCGGGCCGCGAGCAGCACGTTGAGCGTTCCCTCGACGTTGACGGCGCTCGAGGTCAGCGGATCCTGCACCGAGCGCGGCACCGAGCCGAGGGCCCCGAGATGGAAGACGACCTCGGAGTCCCGGACGGCGTTGTGGACCCGCTCGTAGCTACGCAGCTCGCCCTCGACGATCTCGACTCCGAGGCCCTCGAGGTTCCGTCGCGACCCGGTCGAGAAGTTGTCGAGCACGCGCACCTCGTGGCCTGCATCGAGCAGGGCGCGAACGAGGTTCGACCCGATGAAGCCCGCGCCGCCCGTGACGAGGACGCGGCTCACTCCGAGATCTCCCACGCCACGATCCCGAGGCCCAGCCCCAGCCAGGTGACGGCGTCGAGCGGGATCCCGGCGATGATGCCGATCGCGTTCCACGTTCCGGCCGCGACGAGGATGAAGCCGACCGACACGGCCGCGACGAACGCTCGTCGTGGAACCGCGCGAAGCGCCGTGACGAGCCCCGTCCCGAACGTCGCGAGGCCCAGCAGGAAGCCGACGATCCCCGTGTCCGCGAGGAGCTGCACCCAGAAGTTCTGCACGCCCCACGGGTTCTGCTTCGACGGGTACGACTCGGCCGGCTGGTTCGGGAACTTCTCCCTGGCGGCGGCGAGGTAGGGCTGGAAATCCGTCGAGGAGCGCTCGAAGCCGACGCCGAGCACCGGGTGGTCTACCCACATCCGCCAGCCGATCCAGAGCAGCATCGTCCGCTGCGAGCCGGTCTGCACGCCGGTGTCGGTCTGGGCGGCCTTCGAGAGGCCGAGGAAGGAGAGATAGTTGGACACGTCCGATCCCCGCAGCACGTACACACCCGACCCGACGACGAACAGTATGGCGGCGAGAGCGGCGAGACGGCGCGAGGTGAGCGTTCCGGCCCTCCGGCCGATCAACGAGATCGCGATCGCCGCGAGCACGGTGCCGAGGAACGCGAACACCGAAGCGTCGATCATCACCCCGAGCGCGCCGCCGACGACGGCGAGGGCCGCGAGGCGCCGCCGCTCGCCGAGGACGATCGCCGCGAACCCCACTGCGAGCGCGGCGCCCGTGAAGCCTCCGAGGTCCTGGTGCCCGAGGAACGAGACCTCGCGCTGGCCGGTGCGCCGCCCCTCGAACTCGTTCACGACCCCGAGGAACTGCAGGAGCCCCCAGACGCCGGCCGCGAGGGCCCAGGCGACGAAGACCGCGAGAAAACGGTCGAGGTCGATCCTCCTGCGGAAGAGCAGGACGGCGGCCGGCGCGAGCAGCGCGTACTCGATCATCTTCGCGGCCGTGACGAGGTGCTTGGTCGGGGACTCGAGCGGCCGCCAGAGGCACGCGATCACGAACAGGAGGAGCAGCGCGGCCGCGACGATCCACAGCGTGCGCCCTCGCCGGAGCGGCTCCCAGCCGAGCTTCACGCCTGCCAGGAAGGCCGCCGCGACGACGGCCGCGATCGCGACATCGGAGCCGTAGACGCCGACCGGGCCGACCGAGGTCTCGGCCTGGTAGCGGGCGTGCAGGAAGATGAGCGGAAGGGCGGCCGCCGCCACGAGCGGCAGGACGTCCGCGGCGCGGGGGCGGATCAAGAGGCGCAACTATACTGCCTTGCCCGATGCGCGACCCAGTCCGTGCCTCAGTCATCTGGAGGCGCTCGGCGACCGCGCTCGGCGCCTACACCGCGGCAGTCCTCGGCTTCCTGACGACCGTCGTCGCGACGCGCGAGCTCGGCCTCGACGAGTACGCCCGCTTCGCCGCGGTCATCTCCGCATCGACGTTCTTCCAGGTGCTGCTCGACCTGACGATCGAGGAGGCGCTCGTCAAGTACGGCTTCCGGTACACGCAGGCCGAGCGCTGGGGGAGGCTGCGGCGGCTCTTCCGGCTCGCGCTCGCGTTCAAGCTGCTCGGCGGGCTGCTCGCCGGGGTCGCGATCGTCGCGCTCGCGCCATTCGCCAGGGGGATCTGGGGCGCGGGTGGGGTATTCGTGCCGATGCTGATCGCCGCCACGATCTCGGTGACGCAGGCGCCCGAGAACGTCGCGGCCGGGGCGATCATCCTGCGCGGGCGCTACGACATCCGCGGGGCGTTCCTCGCGGTGTCGATGGCGCTCCGGCTGATCGGGCTCGCGATCGGCTGCCGGCACGGGATCCGAGGAGCGGTGATCGGGATGGCCGTGGCTCAGGTCGTCGCGACGGCCGCGATCTCGGTCGCCGGGATCGCGGCCTTCCGGCGCTTTCCCGTCGCCGGCAGCGAGCCGCTCGGCGAGGACTCGGGGCCGCTCAGGCGCTTCCTCGTCTCCTCGACTCTCGCCTCCTCGCTCGACTCGGCGCGCGGCACGCTCGGAACCTCGCTCGTCCCGACCGTGGCGCCGATCGCGCAGACCGCGTACTTCCGCAACGCGCAGGCTCCCGCCACCGGGTTCGCGGCGCTCTCCGGCCCCGTTCGCCTCGTGATGCTGACCGAGCAGACGCGCGACTTCGAGGCGGGCGACTACGGTCGGGTGCTCGGGATGCTTCGCCGCTACGTCCTCGTCACCGGTGTGCTCATGCTGGTCGCCGTGCCGGTGCTCTGGTGGCTGATGCCGTTCCTCGTCGGCCTCGCCTACGGACACGGTTACCGGGTGCATGCGACCGAGGCCGCGAGGCTCGTGCTCGTCGCCGCGGCCCTCCGGCTCGTCTGGGGATGGAGCAAGTCGTTTCCCGTCTCGATCGGCCGGCCCGGGCTTCGCGTGATCGTGCAGAGCATCGAGATCGCCGTCTTCGTGCCGCTGCTCCTCGTCTTCGCGTCTCGATGGGGCGCGACCGGAGCCGCAGGCGCCATGCTCGTCTCCACCGCCGTCTTCTGCGTCGCCTGGACGGTCGTGCTCTTCCGGATCCGGGGCGACTGGCGGACCGCGTGAAGGTTCTCGTCGTCTCGGGCATCTGGCCGCCCGACGTCGGCGGTCCCGCCTCGCACGCGCCCGAGGTCGCCGCGTTCCTGGTCGACCGCGGCCACCAGGTCGAGGCACTGATCACGGCGGACGCGAGGCCCGCAGCGGAGGCCTACCCCGTGCGGTTCGTCAGCCGTTCGCTGCCGCCCGGCATGCGTCACGCGGCGACGGTGAAGCTGCTCGCCGAGCGGGCGCGTCGCGTCGACGTCGTCTACACGACCGGAATGCTCGGGCGCTCCTCGCTCGGGTCGCTGCTCGGCCGGACGCCGTTCGTCACGAAGCTCACGGCCGACCCTGCATACGAGCGGGCCCGGCGCTGGGGGCTCGCCGGCGGCTCGCTCGAGTCGTTCCAGCAGTCCGCCGGGCCGAAGACGCTGCCGCTCCGGCTCGCGCGGAACCACGACCTTCGCCGCGCCGCGCACGTCGTCACGCCCTCCGCCTACCTCCGCGAGCTCGCGCGCGGCTGGGGCGTCGCTCCGGGCCGCATCACGTTGCTGCCGAACCCCGCTCCGACCCTGCCTCCGCTTCGACCGCGTGAGGAGCTCCGGGCCGAGCTCGGGCTCTCGGCGCCGACCCTCGCGTTCGCGGGGCGGCTCACGGCGCAGAAGTCGCTCGAGGTCGGGATCGAGGCAGCGCGCCGCGCGGGTGTCGAGCTGCTCATCGCGGGCGACGGTCCGGACCGCCCGGCGCTCGAGGCGCTCGGGTACGGCCGCTTCCTTGGCCCGCTTCCCCGGTCCGGGGTGCTCGAGCTCTTTCTCGCGGCCGACGCCTCGCTTCTCTCGTCGGCCTGGGAGAACTTCCCACACGCGGTGGTCGAGGCCCTCGCGGTCGGGACCCCGGTGATCGCAACGCGCACGGGCGGCGTCGCCGAGGTGCTCCACGACGAAGTGAACGGGCTCGTCGTCGAGCCCGGCGATCCGGAGCTTCTGGCTGCTGCGATCCACCGCTACTTCACCGAGGACGGCCTGGCCGAACGGCTGCGGGCTGCGGCCGTCCTGTCGGTCGCGGACTACGCTCCCGAGCATGTCTACGGGCGGCTCGAGCAGATCCTGATCTCGGCGGCTCGATGATCCCGAGGGTGCTGTTCGTCGGCCGGAACCACTACCGGCTGCCGCTCGACGCGAGCCTTGCGAAGAAGTGGGATGCGCTGTCCGAGGTGATGGACGTGCGCGTGCTTGCAAGCGGGACGGGAAGCGATCTGCGGTTCGACCTCGTCGCGCCGCGGAGCTTCGACGGGCCGCGTTTCTACGCCGAGCTGCCGGTGCGGATCGCGCGCGAGCTCCGGACGTACAGGCCGGACGCGATCGTGACGCAGAGCCCGTTCGAGGCGCTCGCCGCCGAGCTCGCCCGCAAGGCGACGCGGTCGCGGGTCAGGGTGATCCTGGAGGTTCACGGCGACTGGCACACCTCGACCCGGCTCTACGGCTCTCGCGTGCGCGGGATGCTCGGACCGCTCGGCGACCGCCTCGCCGGGATCGCCGTCCGCGGCGCCGACTCCCACCGCGCGGTCGGCGAGTTCACCGCCTCGCTCCTGCGAGACGAGGGGCGCGACGCGGCTGCGATCTTCACGACCTACTCGGATCTCGGCGCGTTCACCGGGCCGCTCGTGCCGGTGCCCGACGAGCCTCGGGTGGTCTTCGTCGGCGTGCTCGAGCGCTACAAGAACGTCGAGGGGCTGGCGGCCGCCTGGCGGCTCGTCGCGAAGCGGGTCCCGGCGGCGCGGCTGCACATGATCGGCTCGGGGCGGCAGGTCGAGGTCGCCGAGGCGCTCGCGCGCGAGGGGGTCGAGTGGGATCGCCGGCTCGAGCCGGCCGCTGTCGCGGCCGCCGTCGACCGGGGGCGCGCATTGCTTCTTCCCTCGGCCTCCGAGGGGCTGCCTCGGGTCGCGATCGAGTCGTTCCTGCGCGGCCGCGCCGTCGTCGGATCGCGGGCCGGCGGGATTCCCGACATCGTCCACGACGGCGAGAACGGGCTGCTCGTCCCCTATGACGACGCAGAGGCGCTCGCGGCGGCAATCGAGCGCATCGTCTCGGACCACGGGCTTGCGGCGCGGCTCGGAGCCGCTGCGGCCGCCGACTCGGCACGCTGGGTCTCGACGCCGGCCGAATACGCCCAGCGGATGCGCGACCTCGTCGACTCCGCGCTCGCCGGATGACGCGCGTCGTCTTCGCGACGCAGGTGGTCGATCCCGACGACCCGGTTCTCGGCGCGACGGTCGGAAAGCTCAGGGAGCTCGCCGGGCGGGTGGACGAGCTCGTCGTTCTCGCCGACCGCGCGGTCGAGGGGGCACTCCCCGCCAACTGCCGGGTTCACCTCTTCGCGGCAGGGTCGCCGGTGGCTCGGGCGCGGATCTTCGTCTCGGCGCTCCGCCGGGAGCTCAGCCCGAAGCCGGCGGCCTTCGTCGCCCACATGGTCCCGCGGTACGCGATCCTCGCCGCGCCGCTCGTGCGGCCGCGCGGCGTGCCGCTCCTCCTCTGGTTCACGCACTGGAAGCGCAGCCGCACCCTCGTCATCGCCGAGCGCCTCGCGACGGCGGTGGTCACCGTCGACCGCCGCTCCTTCCCGCTCGGGTCCGGCAAGGTGATCGCGATCGGGCACGGGATCGACGTCTCGTCGTTCCCCTGCGTCGAGCGCGACCGCGTCGACCCGCTTCGCGCGATCGCACTCGGGCGGATCTCGCCCGCGAAGGGCTACGAGACGATCGCGCTCGGCGCCCGCCTTGCGGGGATCCCCTTCGAGGTGCGCGGCGCGTGCTCGACGGCCGAGGAGCGGGGCGAGCGGGAGCGCCTCCTCTCACTCGGCGTCGACGTCCGCGACCCCGTTCCGTATCACGAGGTTCCGTCCCTGCTCGCGGCGAACGACGTGCTCGTGAACAACATGCGGGAGGGCGCGCTCGACAAGATCGTCTACGAGGCGGCGGCGACGTGCATGCCGGTGCTGGCTTCGAATGCCGGCTTCGACGACGTGCTTCCCCCCGGGCTCCGGTTCGACCGCGACGATCCCGGCGATCTGGCCGAGAAGCTGCGACGGCTCGTCGATCTCGACCGGAACGCCCTCGGACGCGAGCTACGAGCCCGCGTCGTCGAGCGGCACTCGGTCGAGCACTGGGCCGACGGGCTGCTTGCCGCGGCGCGCGGCTAGGGCCTCCCAGGCACGTTCGAGAGCGGCGGCCGCGAGGAGCGCGAGCACGAAGTCCCACGGGACGCGGTAGCGGGTCGTCCCGGCGAAGACCCAGGCGGCGAGCGTTTCGTAGGCGACGAAGATCGCCGCGAGCACGCGGAAGACGAGCGGCACGACGAAGAGTCCCGCGATCGCGAGCAGGAAGAGCGGCACCGTGTAGAGCGGCTCGACCCAGTGCCGGAGGCTGTCGACGCCGCTCTCCTGCGCCCCTTCGATCCCGACCCGCGGGTTCCAGAGCATCTCGGTCGCCTGGGCTGCGAGCTTCACCTTCTCGCCGGGATGGTGCTCCCAGAACTGGAAGACGAGGTGCTCGTACTCCGCCGTCTGCGCGCACTCGGGCACGGCGATCACCCGGTGGTTGTTCTTGTAGTCGTCGCCCGCCTCTTCGGGCGTGAGCCACCGATCCGGGATCGGCCTCACGTTCCGCTGCGGGATGTCTGCCTTCGAGACCACCTGATCGATCCACATGCCCGCGGCGAGCGTCGAGTAGGTGTTGACGTTGTTCGCCTTCCAGAGCCCGCGGGCGTCGGTCGTGATCGCGAAGCAGCCGACGTCGAGCTTGTTCCGGATCACCCACGGGGACATCACGACGGCGGCGAGGACGGGCACGAGCACGACTGCCGCCCACCCGACGCCCCGCCAGAGCAGGAAGGCGCAGAAGACGAGCGGGAGGACGACGAGCCGCGTGTTCGAGAGGATCGCGAGGCCCGAGACGGCACCGAGGGCGACGCCCGTGCGAACGGAGCGGTTTGCGGCGGCGAGAAGCGCGAGGCCGAAGATCCCCGCGCCGAGCAGCTGGTCCAGGATCTCCCTGTTTCCGTGGAGGTCGTGCCACACGAGGTAGGGCTGGAGCGTCGAGATCACGGCGGCGATCAGGCCGATCCGGAGCGTGAGGAAGCGCCTGCCGATCTCGAGCACGAGCAGGGCGGTCGCGACCGCGACCGCGAGCTGCACGAATCCGATCGACCACCAGTGGAATCCGCCGATCCAGAGGATCGGGATCAGGAACCAGCCGTACAGCGGCTGCGTGTAGGCCGACGGGTGACCCGGCACGTAGCCGAACGTCCCGTCCCGCAGGAACATCTGCGCGAGCACGTGGGACTTCTCGAAGGTCGCGAGGATGTTCGCCCGCTCGTAGAGCAGCACGCCGAGTCGCGGGATCGCACAGGCCGCGATCACCGCGAGGTACGCGCGGCGGCGGGTCACTTTCACCGCTGCCTTCCCAGGACATGCCTCGTCGGGCCATGCCCGGGGACAGTCACCGTCACAGAAGTGTCACGGAACGGCCGGAAAGAGAGGGAGGGAGAGGAGATTTCCTGCAAATCCTGGGGGATGTTCGGGACATGTCGGGGGACAGTCACCGTGACGTAGGCGTCACGAACTGTCCACAGGCCGCTCGTGGGCAGTCTCACGCGGCGACGTGGCCGGTTGGCAAGATCCCGCTCATGCCCGGTCCTCAAGGCTACGCGGTCGTGTCGTGCCACGTCGAAAGACCCCTCGACGACGGGGTGTGGCGCCGCTACCGCGATCTGATCCGCCGCCGCCCGTCCGGATTTGCGATCGCGTCCCTCATGCGGCCGCCCGCCGCGGGCGAGGACGGGGGCGCGTTCGTCGAGCGTGCCCGCGAGGCCGCGAGGCTCGGGCCGTTCGGCCACCACATCCACTGGACGTCGCCCACGCACGCACGGCCGACCGGCCCCGACCCCGCAGGCGCCGTCCGCCGGGAAGGCGCGTGGCTCCGCGAGCAGGGCCTCGAGCCACGGTTCTTCTGCGGCGGCGGCTGGTACACCGACGACGATGTGATCTCCGCCGTCGCCGATCTCGGGTATGCGGACTGCACCGCGACCGCCTGGCGCCCGTCGTACCTTCCGGCCGGAGCGCCGAGAGCGGAGCTCGCGCAGCCCGCCTGGGTGAAGCTCGCCGACGGGCGCCGCGTGCTCGAGCTGCCGACCACCCACTCGCTCGGCGCAGCCGCGAAGTCGCTGCTCGGAAGCCTGCCGCTCGTCGTCCACCTCCACTTCCACGACTACGAGCTGCTCGACGCCAAGCGCCGCGCGGCGCTCGCGGCGACCCTCGCCGTGCTCGCCCGCCGCCGCCGCCCGGTCGGGCTCGATGCAATCTCGGCCACCGAGGAGGTGGAGTGGGGCGCCGTCTCGTCCGGCTAGCCGCGCTCGCGGGGGCGCTCGGTGCTCTCGCCGGCTGCGGCTCGGGCCACGCTGCCCCCGGCCTCACGGTGCACGTCGACCGCAGCCCGTTTCGCGTCTCCATCCTCCGCGACGGGAAGACCGTCGTCGCCGAGGACTCGAGCGCCCGGCTCCGCTACCAGCTTCACTCCGACAGGCAGTACGAGCTCACGAAGGTGCTCTCGCAGACCGGCAACACCTACCGCGTCGCAACCGACGAGCCCGGCCGCACGGCGACCGTCACCGTCACCTCCACGGCGACCGGAGCGAGGCTCGACGTCGAGCTGCACCCCTCGACCGGCATCCAGGAGATCTTCGACTCCTTCGACTCGAAGCCGGCCGACCATTTCCTCGGCGGCGGGGAGCTCGGCGGCGGCGACAAGCTCACGAGCCCGGATCTCCACGGCCAGATCGTCTCGATCAAGGTCGGCCCGTGCTCGTACGCCCCCATCCCGTTCTTCGCGAGCACCGCCGGCTGGGGTCTCTGGCTCCGGAGCGAGAACGAGGCCGCCCTCGCCTTCCCGGGGTCGGCCGGAGGCTCGGGCTGCCAGTCCGGCAACGAGTCCCTCTGCGAGTTCCCCGCGCTTTCCGACCGTACCGAGGTGTGCGTCCAGGGCGCGCGCCTCGACGAGACGCTCTACGCCGGAACGATCCCGCAGGCGCTCGCCGACTACGAGGCCGACGCGGGCGAGCCGGCCGTGCCCCCGCCCTCCGAGCTCGCGCTGATCAAGTGGCGCGACGTCTCGAGCGGCCCCGGCGACCTCCTCGACGACATCGACCGGCTCCAGGGCGCGGGCATCCCGATCGGCTGGGAGCTCCTCGACAACCCCTGGGAGACGGGAGGCTGCAACGGCTTGCTCACCTTCGACCGGACCGACTTCCCCGACCCGGCCGCGATGATCCGCGAGATCCATGCGCACGGCGTGAAGTTCATGCTCTGGATCTCGCCGCGGGAGACCTGCGCCCAGGGCTACCCG